>JAKAZJ010000315.1 GCA_021826565.1 Pseudomonadota bacterium
CGGCGGCGTTCGACGCCGACGGCTGGCTGCTGACCGGCGATCTGGGGTTCTTCGGCCCCGACGGACGGCTGCGCTTCCGCGGCCGGATCAAGGAGATGGTGAAAAGCGGCGGCATCAACATCGCGCCCGCCGAGGTGGAGGAGGTGCTGCAATCCCACCCCGCCGTGGCGCAGGCCTATGTGGTGGGGCTGCCGGACCCGGCGCGCGACGAGGTGCTGGCGGCGGTGATCGTGCCCCGCCCCGGCCCGGCACCGGATGCGCCGGCGCTCGCCGCGCACTGCGCCGCCGCGCTGGCGGCCTACAAGGTGCCGCGCGTCTGGCGCGTGGTGGCGGAGACGGCGCTGCCGCTGACGGTGACCGGCAAGGTGCAGAAGAACCGGCTGGGCGAGTTGTTCACCGCCCCGTGAAGCGCGCCGCCCGAAAGACGCCGTGGCCCTCGGCCAGATCCTCGGTGCGGCCGCTTTTACAGTCCCAGGCGCCGGGACTGCGCGGAGGCGAATTTGCCTCCGGGATCGACCGCGGCGCGCACTGCGCGGAAGCGCTCAAGCTGGGGATAGAAGCGCAGCATCGCTGGGCTCATCCGCGCGTCCTTGGCGAGGTAGAGCCGTCCGCCGTGATCGGCCACGATCGCGTCGAGCTCCTCGGCCAGCCGAAGATTCGCCTGGGTCGCGCGGAAATCGAGCGCCAGCGTATAGCCCTCCATCGGGAACGACAGCAGGCCGGCCCAGGGCGTCGCGCGCTGTGCCCCGAAGCGTTTCAGGACAGATAGGAAAGATCCGGCGCCGCTCGCGGCGATCCGGTCCAGCAGCAGGCGCAGGCCCGCGTGGCTTGCGGCCAGTGGCAGGACGCATTGGTACTGGAACAACCCCGAGGCGCCGTAGATACGGTTCCATTCGAGGATCGCGTCGAGGGGATAAAAGAACGGTTCCAGATCGATCAGGCGCGTGCCTGGCCGATTCTGCCGGTAGTAGAGGGCGTTGAACGCGCGCACGCTCCAGCGGTTGAGGGCGATCGACGGAAAATCGACCGGCACCCGCAAGACGCGTTGCCGCGGCGGATCAAGGGGTGCGGCGCGATCGGGCACGTCCCCCCGTGTCGCGTGCTCGCCGCGGGTAAGGATTGAGCGGCCGAGCGCGGCGCCGCTGCTGAGGCAGTCGATCCAGGCCACCGAATAGGTCCAACCCTGCGACTCTTCGAACACCGCCATCGCCTCGTCGATGCCGCGGGCCCGCAGGGTCTCCTGGCGGATCAGCCGCGTCTCGACCGGCAGCAGGCGGAAGCTGGCCCGCAGGATCACCCCGGTGAGTCCCATGCCACCGCAGGTGGCCGCAAAAAGCTCGGCGTTTTCCTGCGGCGAGCAGCGCAGCACGCGCCCATCCGCCAGCGCGAGGTCGAGCCAGTCCAGATGTGCGCCGAACGAACCGGCAAGGTGATGGTTCTTGCCATGCACGTCGGCGGCGATCATGCCGCCGATGGTGACGAATTTGGTGCCGGGCGTGACCGGTGGAAACCAGCCGCGTGGGAGAAAGGTTTCCAGGATGTCGGAGAGCAGGGTTCCTGCCTCGCACGTGAGTTGCCCGCTGGCGGGATCGAAGTCGATGACCCGGCTGCAACGGCCGAGACGCAGCGTGCCAGCGGGGTTCAAGGCCGCGTCCCCGTAGGCGCGTCCGTTGCCGAATACGATCAAGCTGCCGGGGGCGGCGATCGCGGCGGGAACGTCCTCGGTCCCGTTCGGGTCGATCACTCGACAGTCAAGCCTGGGAAAGCGTCCCCAGCCGGACAGCCGCATCGGCGCCGCGCCGTCCATGCTGGATCAGAGGGGAAACAAGGTGAGCGACTTGGCCAGTACGAGCAGCGCGAGCAGGAGCGCCCCAACGATCCAGGAGACCCAGTCGTGGGTCGCATAGACGATCGGATCCTCATGCATGTAGCCGCGCGCGGTGGAGAGCCAGAGGCGGCACTGCCAGAACAGCACCAGCGGCACGCTGCCCCAGAGCAGCCCCGGGGAGGCGTAGTTCTGCGCCGTGGCTTCGCTTTGCACGAACAGCGCGAGCACGAGCGCGGCGGCAAACGCGGCGGCACAGCCGAACATCTGCAAGATCGGCGCATCGCTGACGAGATAGCCGCGCCGTGGCGGAGCGCGCCCGCCGGACGCCGCGCCGGTGGTGAGTTCCTCGACCCGCTTCACCAGAGCGAGGCTGAGGAAGACGAAGCCGGAGAAGCCGAGCAGCGAGAGCGAGACGAAATGTCCGGCCGCCTCCCCGCCGCCGAACAGGCGTAGCGTGTAGAGTGCTGCGAGGCAGAATACATCGACCAGCGGCAACTCCTTGAGCCGGACCGAATAGGCGAGCGTTGTTACCGCGTAGACGCCAAGCGCCGTCAATGCGCCCGCGGCAGCACCCAATGCGAGGCCAAGCGCGGTGAGCACCGCGGCGAGTGCCACTCCGTTGGGAACCGAGGCCCGGCCGCTGGCAAAGCTGCGTTCGCGCTTGTGCCGGTGGGCGCGGTCGGCGGCAAGATCCGACAGGTCGTTTACGATATAGCAGGCGGAGGCGATCACACAGAAGGCGGTGAACGCCTGGATCACATGCAGCCAGGCCGTCGCGTCGCCATAGGCGTGCGCGGTGACGAGCGGCACCAGGACGAGCAGGTTCTTGACCCATTGGTGGGGCCGGAGCGCGCGCCACAATGCGGCGGCTCCGCGGCCGGACTCGACGATTTCCCGCTCGATCGGTGCGGCCGCGCGGGCGGCGGCGGCAACGGCGGGGGTAGCGTTCACGACCACGGCGCCTGCCGCCGCCCGCCAGACCGCGACGTCGGCGCGGCTGTCGCCGGCATAGACGAAGCCGCGCGCGCCGAAACGCTCCGTCAGGGCGTCGGCCTTCGCTGCGCCTTTAAGGTTCGTCGAGCCGTCCGAAGCGATGACCTCGTCGAACAGACCAAGGTGCGATGCGACAGCCTTGGCGACGGTACTATCGGCGGCAGTGGCGAGCACGAGGCGGCGGCCGGAGTCTTTCTCGGTTCGCAACCAGGCCAGCAGCGGTTCGTTGTAGGGCAGCAGCGCGGCCGCGGGTGGCGATTGCTCGCTGATTCGCCGCTTGAAGGCGGCCCGGCCGCGGGTGAGCAGCAGCCACAGCGCCGGCCAGAGGCGCAGGCGGAGGGCGACGGAGATCACGGCCTCCGCCAGCGTGTCCGTTCGCACCAGCGTGCCGTCCAGGTCGATCACCAGCGGCAGCCGACCGGTCCCCGCGCACGGGTCGTCCCCCCGTGTCGGTCGCCCCCCCGTAAGCACCAGGGTAGCGGGCGCGGTCATCTTGACGACGCTTCGAGGCGGGCGCGGCGCGATGCCTCGCCCTGGCCCACCAGCGCCACCAGGGATTGCATCGTCAGCAGCACGAGCAGCGGCAGGATCTCGAACGTATCGCGGATTTCCCGGTCCACCGCGCCGACCAGGTAAAGCGCGAACCATGGCGGCAGGATGATGCAGGCGGCGCGGAGCGTCGGATCCTTGTCTGGGAAGCGGTAGAACACGAAGATGATCGCCGTCAGCAGACCGAACAGCAGCGGCAGGTCGATGTGTTCGCTGAACAGGTAGATCTGCTCGCGCAGGTGGATCTCCATCCAGGTGCCGGGGTTGTGTGCGAAATGAAGGCGCAGCCCGCCATAGATGACGATGAACGTCAGCAGTTGCACCGCGCACAGCGCGATGGTCCGCCGCGGCCCCAGGCGATCGAGATTGGCCAGGAAGAACGGCGCGCCGAACAGAATCGCGGTTTCCTTGTTGAAGCATGCCACGGCCATCACAAGGCAGAACAGGATCGGGCGTTCCGCAAGCAGGCACAGCAGGAACAGCGCGGCGAACAGAAGGGTTCCCCAGTCGTAGGTATGCGACAGCCCGCGCAGGATGATGGCGTTGACCAGGGCGAAGGACAGATAGACCGTGCCCGCCGCGAGCAGGAGA
>JAKAZJ010000316.1 GCA_021826565.1 Pseudomonadota bacterium
GCTGCGATGTGCTCGCGATCGAGGACGTGCCGGACACCGCCGGCGACCCCGCCGCGCTGCCGCCGGTGCCAGGCGCAGCGTGGGCAAAGATCGGGTTCACCTCAGGCACCACCGGGCAGCCGAAGGCGATCGTCACCACGCACGCCGCGCGGTGGCTCGCGAATGTGTTGCAGCGGGCACATCTGTCCCCCATGCCGGGGCCGGGCAACCGCGTCCTGCTGATGACGCCGTTCATCCATGGCGCAGGGTTGATCGCCCATGCGTTCCATGATCGCGGCGCCGGGATCGTGCTGTTGCGCGGGGTGGATCTGGACCATGTCCTGCCGCTGCTGCGCGCCGGCACGGTCGATCACCTGTTCGCCCCGCCCACGGTGATGGCGAAAATCGTCGGCGCCCTGGGCGACGAACGGATCGATGGACTCCGCTGCATCTTCTGCGGCACCGCACCGCTGCTGCCGGCGCTGTATGCGAAGGCGCGCGCGGTGTTCGGCCCGGTGGTGCGCGTCACCTACGGCAAGTCGGAGATCGTCAACCCGATCGCGGTTCTGCCGCCCGCTGCGCTCGATGCGTATTACGCCGCGCCGGACGGCGAGGGCGTCTGTGTCGGCTGGCCCGGCACCGGCGTGGAGATCGAAATCCGCGACGAAACCGGCGCCGTCCTGGCCGCCGACGCGGTCGGCGAGGTGCATCTGCGCGGCCGGCACATGTCCAGCGGGCATATCGACGCCTCGGGCTTCGTCCCGCTTCCCGATGACGGTTTCCACGCCACCGGCGATCTGGGCCGGATCGACGCGCGCGGACGGCTGCATCTGGTCGGGCGGCTGGCCGACGTGGTGAAATCGGGTGGCTACAAGATCCATCCCGACGAGATCGAGCGCGAACTGGCCGGCACCGCCGGCACGGCTGCGGTGGCGATCGTGTCCCTGCCGTCGGAATACTGGGGCGAGGTCATCGTCGCGGTCGCCGAAACGGCGGACCCCGCCTGGCCCGATCGCGCCCGGGCGGCATTGGCTGGGCTGGCGCGCTACAAGCACCCGCGCGCGTTCCTGCTGTTCCCCGAACTGCCGCGCAACCCGCAGGGCAAGATCATGCGCCGGCATATCCGCACGGCGATCCTGACCCGTCACCGGTTGATCGACGGCCCGCACCCGGTTTTGGAGCCGATCTGAATGCCTGAGACCATCCTGCTCGATACCTCTCGCCCGCAGTTGCTGGTGGTGACGATGAACCGCCCGGAAGTGGGCAATGCCCGCAACACCGCGATGGGGCGGGAATTGCTGGCGTTGTGGACCGGGCTGATCGCGGACCCGGGCGAGGTGCGCTGCGTGGTGTTGACCGGCGCCGGGGACCGCATCTTCTGCGCCGGCGCGGACCTGAAGGAGCGCAACGGGATGACCCAGGAAGCCTGGGTCCATCAGCATGAAATCTTCGAACGCGGGCGCGACGCGCTGCTGGAAGTGCCGGTGCCGGTGATTGCGGCGGTGAATGGACATGCCTATGCGGGCGGCCTGGAATCGGTGCTGGTGTGCGATTTCGCCTATGCCGTGCGCGGCGCGCGTTTCGCACTGACCGAGGTCACGCGCGGCATCATGCCCGGCGGCGGTGGAACCCAGACCCTGCCGCGCGTGGTCGGCGAACGACGCGCGAAGGAGATCATCTTGACCGGCCGCCCGTTCTCGGCCGAGGACGCGCTGGCCTGGGGGGTGGTCAATCATCTCTCGGAACCGGGCGCCTTGATGACGGATGTGCTGGGGACCGCCGAGGCGATCTGCGCGAACGCACCGCTTTCCGTGCGCCAGGCGAAGAAATCGATCCGCCATGGGGCGCAGATGGACCTGAAGCGGGGCCTGGCGTTCGAGATCGAGGCATACCACCGGCTGATCGATACCGAGGACCGGCTGGAAGGCGTCGCGGCGTTCAACGAGAAGCGTACGCCGGTGTTCAAGGGGCGCTAGCGGCGGCTTGCCAGCCGCGCCGGCCGGTCCGATCCTGGCGCCGAGTTCAAGGAAACGCACCCATGCATGATCTGGTCATCCGTGCCGGAACCATCGTCGATGGCACCGGCCGTCCCGCTTTCACCGGTGATCTGGCGATCGACGGCGGGCGCATCAGCGCGGTCGGCGGCAAGGCCGGCCCGGCGCGGCGGGACATGGACGCCGACGGGCTGCTGGTCACGCCCGGTTTCGTCGATGTCCACACCCATTACGACGGCCAAGCCACCTGGGACCCGGTGCTGGCGCCCTCGTCCTGGCACGGCGCGACGACGATCCTGTTCGGCAATTGCGGCGTAGGGTTCGCGCCCTGCCGGCCGCGCGACCGCGCCGCGCTGATCGACCTTATGGAAGGCGTGGAGGACATCCCCGGCATCGTGCTGGCGGAAGGTCTGCAATGGGACTGGGAGAGTTTCCCTGAGTTCCTGGACGCGCTGGACCGCTTGCCGCGCACCATCGATGTGGCCGCGCAGTTGCCGCACCACCCGCTGCGGGTGTTCGCGATGGGCGAGCGGGCGATTCGCCGCGAACTGGCGACGGCCGAAGACATCGCACTGATGCACCACCTGGCCGAGGACGCGTTGCGCGCCGGGGCGTTCGGCTTCACCACCTCGCGCACCGAATCGCACCGCACCATGTCGGGGGAGCGCGTGCCGGGGCGCTACGCGGCCGAGGAAGAATTGCTGGGCATCGGCGCCGCGCTGGGCGCCACCCGCTCCGGTGCATTCGGGATGCTGAGCGATTTCGAGGACGAGGCCGCGGAGTTCGCCTGGATCACCCGCCAAGCGCGCGAGACAGGACGGCCGGTGTGGTTCCTGCTGACCGATCGTTCGTCCGATCCCGAGCGGTGGCGGCGGTTAATGGCGGGCGTGCATCGCGCCCGTGCCGCCGGCGCGGCGGTGACGGCGCAGGTAGCCGGACGGCCGGTCGGCGTGATCTTGGGGCTGGGGACGTCGCTGACGCCGTTCGCGGCGCGCCCGGGTTTCGCGGCCCTGTCGGCCCTGGCGCCGGCGCAACGGCTGGCGCGGCTGCGGGACGCCTCGGTGCGTGCCGCGATCCTGGCCGAACCGGTGTCCGAAGCGTTGCTATCGATCCAGCCGCCGCTGCAACGCCCGATCGCGTCGAACTGGGAACGGATGTACGTGCTGGGCGATCCGCCCGATTACGAACCGACCACGGAACGCTCGATCGCGGCGATGGCTGCCGCGGCTGGCGTGTCGGCGCAGGAATTCGCCTATGACTATCTGGTCGGCGGCGATGGCGGGCGGATGTTGTTCTACCCGGTCACCAACTATGTCCACGGCGATCATGACGTGATCCGCGCGATGTTGACCGATCCGGCGACGGTGCTGGGGTTGTCCGATGGCGGCGCGCATTGCGGGCTTATCTGCGATTCGTCCCTGTCCAGCTACATGCTGACGCATTGGGCGCGGGACCGCTCGCGCGGGCCGGGATTGCCGCTGGAACGCGTGGTGCAACGCCAGACCAGCGAAACGGCGGATTTCTTCGGCTTCGCCGATCGCGGCCGGCTGGCGCCCGGGTTGAAAGCGGACGTGAACATGATCGATTTCGCCGCGCTGCGGCTGCATCACCCGGAAATGATCTACGATCTGCCGGCGGGTGGCAGACGGCTGGTGCAGCGTGTGGACGGGTATGCGGCCACGCTGGTAGCGGGCGTGCCGATCTTCGAACGGGGGGTGGAAACGGGCGCGCGGCCCGGACGGCTGGTCCGGGCCGGGTGAGGCGCGCCGGGTTGCCCGGCGGCGGCGCGCGAAGCACCGCTTGGCATCAGACCCGCTGCCCGCCGTCGATATGTACTTCCGAGCCGTTGATGTATTGCGCGCGATCCGAGCACAGGAAGAACAACAGATCGGCGACTTCCTTCGGCTGCCCCAGCCGGCGCAGCGGGATCGAACGTTCGACGATCTCCTCGGTTCCAGCCGACAGGATCGCGGTCTCGATCTCCC
>JAKAZJ010000317.1 GCA_021826565.1 Pseudomonadota bacterium
CCACCACGGCTTCCGTCCCGGCCCGGCTGGCGGCCGTGCACCGGCTGGCGGCGCGGTCGGATCTGCCGGCGCGCAATCTGCTGGCGTCGTTGCAGAACCAGCCGCCCGCGGTGACCGCCGCGATCGCCGCGGCAATCACGAATATCGACCGGCAATTGCAGATGTGGGGGCTGGTCGAGAATCTTTACTACGGCATCTCGCTGGGCGCGGTCCTGCTGCTGGCCGCGGCCGGGTTGGCAATCACGTTCGGGGTGATGGGTGTCATCAACATGGCGCATGGCGAAATGGTGATGATCGGCGCCTATACCACCTTCGTCGTGCAGCAGACGATCGCGAGCGCGGCGCCGGCACTTACTCAGTTCGGGCTTTTGTTCGCCATCCCGGCCGCATTCCTGGTAGCCGGCGTGCTGGGAGTGGTGATCGAGCGGACCATGATCCGGTTCCTGTACGGTCGGCCGCTGGAGACGCTGCTGGCAACCTGGGGTCTCAGTCTGGTGTTGCAGCAGGCGGTGCGCAGCCTGTTCGGCCCGACCAACCAGGATGTTTCGTCGCCTGCCTGGATGAGCGGATTCGTGCGGCTGGGCGGGCTGACCCTGACCGTCAACCGGTTATGGATCATCCTGTTCGCGGCGATGGTGATCGCGGCGCTGATGGCGGCGCTGCGCTGGGGCGGGCTTGGGCGTTCGATCCGCGCAGTCACGCAGAACCGGCGAATGGCCGCGGCGATGGGCATCCGCACGCCGTGGATCGATGCGATGACGTTCGGGCTGGGGTCGGGGATCGCGGGCATGGCGGGGGTGGCGCTGAGCCAGATCGACAACGTCTCCCCCAATCTGGGCCAGAATTACATCATCGACAGCTTTATCGTGGTGGTCGTGGGCGGCGTGGGTAATCTGTGGGGCACGGTGTTCGGCGCGTTGATCCTGGGCATCGTCGATAAGTTCGTCGAACCGATCACTGGCGCGGTGCTAGGCAAGATCATCGTGCTGGTCCTGCTGATCCTGTTCATCCAGCGCCGACCGCGCGGGCTGTTCCCGCTCAAGGGACGGGCGGTGGAGGCGTGACGCGCGACGCGGTCCTGACCCTGGTCGCGGTGCTGGGCGGCGCGGTGCTGCTGGCGATCGGCAATGTGGCGCTCCCGCCGAGCAGCGCGTTCCACGTGTCCAGCTTCGTCATCGGTCTGGTTGGCAAGTATCTGTGTTACGCGATCCTGGCGCTGGCAGTGGATCTGGTGTGGGGCTACGCCGGAATCCTGACCCTGGGCCACGCCGCGTTCTTCGCGCTGGGCGGCTACGCGATGGGCATGTATCTGATGCGCGAGATCGGTGCGCGTGGGGTATACGCCAACCCGATCCTGCCTGATTTCATGGTGTTCCTGGGCTGGAAGAACCTGCCCTGGTATTGGTTCGGGTTCGATCATTTTGGCATCGCCGTGATCGCCGCGATGGTGGTGCCGGCGGCGCTGGCGGGCGTGTTCGGGTGGCTGGCGTTCCGTTCGCGCGTCTCGGGGGTCTATCTGTCGATCATCACCCAGGCTCTGACCTATGCGCTGATGCTCGCGTTCTTTCGCAACAACATGGGGTTCGGCGGCAATAACGGGATGACCGATTTCAAGGACATCCTGGGATACCCGATCGGCGCGGACAAAACCTCGGTCGGGCTGATGCTGGTTTCGGCGTGCGTGCTGGCGGGGGCGTATCTGCTGGCGCGCGCCCTGGTGCGTTCGCGCTACGGGAAGGTCCTGGTGGCGGTGCGGGACGCGGAATCGCGCACGCGGTTCCTGGGTTACCGGCCGGAGCATTACAAGCTGGTGGTCTGGGTCATCTCGGCGGCGTTGGCCGGCATCGGCGGCGCGCTGTACGTGCCGCAGGTGGGCATCATCAATCCTTCCGAGTTCGCGCCGGCGAACTCGATCGAAGCGGTGATCTGGGTCGCGGTCGGCGGCCGCGGCACCTTGTCGGGCGCGATCCTGGGGGCGGTTCTGGTGAATCTGGGCAAGACCTGGTTGACCGGCGCGCTGCCCGAAATCTGGTTGTTCGCGCTGGGCGGATTGTTCATCGTCGTGACCCTGTTCCTGCCGCGCGGACTGATCGGGCTGATCTCGCGCCGCCGCGCCGCGCCGCCTCCGCCTGCGGTGGCGGCGGCGCGGGAGGTGACGGGATGACCGAGGATTCATTGCTGTACCTGGATGGGGTGACCGTTTCTTTCGATGGGTTCCGCGCGCTAAATGCGTTGTCGCTGGTGCTTGAGCCGGGTGAGATGCGCGCCGTGATCGGCCCGAACGGCGCCGGCAAGACCACGATGATGGACGTGATCACGGGCAAGACGCGGCCCGATAGCGGGCGCGTGGTATTCGGCGACGATACCGACCTGACGAAACTGGACGAACCGGCCATCGCTGCGTTGGGGATCGGCCGCAAATTCCAGAAGCCGACCGTGTTCGAGCCTTTGTCGGTGCGCGACAATCTGCTGCTGGCGCTGGCCGGCGACCGCAGCCCTCGCTTCGCGCTGTGGGCGCGGGAGACGGCGGACGAACGCGACCGGATCGAGTCGATCCTGACCACCACGCGCCTGTCCGAACAGCGCGACCGCCGCGCCGCCGATCTGTCGCACGGCCAGAAGCAGTGGCTGGAAATCGGGATGCTGCTGGCGCAGGAGCCTCGGCTGCTGCTGGTCGATGAGCCGGTGGCCGGGATGACGGATGCGGAGACGGAGCAGACGGCGCAGCTGCTGCGCGAGATCAATCGCACCCGCAGCGTGGTGGTGGTGGAGCACGACATGGCCTTCGTGCGCGCGCTGGGCGTGAAGGTGACGGTGCTGCATGAAGGCTCTGTGTTGTCGGAGGGATCGATCGATCATGTCAGCGCCGATCCGCGCGTGATCGAAGTGTATCTGGGGCGGTAGATGCTGGAAGTCAGCAACGTGGATCTGCACTACGGCGCGGCGATCGCCTTGCGTCAGGTTTCGGTGACCGCGGTGCCCGGGGCGGTGACCTGCGTGCTGGGGCGCAACGGCGTCGGTAAGACCAGCCTGTTGCGGGCGATCACCGGGGCGCATCCAGTGTCCGCGGGATCGATCCGCTGGGAGGGGGCCGAGATCACCCGGCTGCCGATCTACGAACGCGCCAGGCGGGGTATCGCCTGGGTGCCGCAGGGGCGCGACATCTTCCCGCTGCTGACGGTGCGCGAGAATCTGGAGACCGGCTTCGCCGTGCTGCCACGCGGTGCTCGGCGCGTACCGGACGAGATTTTCACGCTGTTCCCGGTGCTGAAGACGATGCTGCGGCGCCGGGGCGGGGACCTGTCCGGTGGCCAGCAGCAGCAACTGGCGATCGCGCGCGCGTTGGTGATGAAGCCGCGGCTGCTGGTGCTGGACGAACCGACCGAGGGCATCCAGCCAAGCATCATCAAGGATATCGGCCGCGTGATCGCCCTGTTGCGCGAACGCGGCGATATCGCCATCCTGCTGGTGGAGCAGTATTACGATTTCGCCCGCGAGCTGGCGCAAACCATCGTGGTGATGGATCGCGGCGATATCGTGCTGGCGGGCGCGCGGGAGGCGCTGGACGAAGCCGATGTTCGACGCCGTCTCTCCGTCTGATGCACCGGTCCTGCAACGTGCGCGCGGGGAGCTGGACGTGACCCTGGGGCGGCGCGGGGATGCGACCGTGCTGCGCGATCTGCGCCAGGCCGGCTGCCTGAAGGCACGGTTTCCGCGGGGTGGCGCGGCGGGGTGGCATGAAACGGTGGTGCTGAACAGCTCGGGCGGCGTCGCGGCGGGAGATCGGCTCTCGCTGCGGTTTCGCGTGCAAGACGGGGCGCAAGCGTGCTTCGCGGCGCAAGCGGCGGAACGGTTCTATCGTGCCCCGGCCGGCAGCGCGCCGGCGCTGGTGCGGACCGCGGTGGCGGTGGAAGACGGGGCGGCGGCGGAGTGGTTGCCGCAAGAAACCATCCT
>JAKAZJ010000318.1 GCA_021826565.1 Pseudomonadota bacterium
CCAGTCCGGCGCCATAGGCGGCGACGATGACGTTTTCCAGCAAGCCGAGGCGCGGGAAGCTGCGTACCACCTGGAACGTGCGCCCGATTCCCAGTCGGGCGATACGATGCACCTTGCGCCCGCGCAACTCGACGCCGCCAAACCGCGCCGAACCGGCATCCGCCGCCAGCACGCCGTTGAGCAGGTTGAACAGCGTCGTCTTGCCGGCCCCGTTCGGGCCGATGATCCCCAGGATCTCGCCGCCGCGCACTTGAAACGTCACGTCCTGCACCGCGCGCAGACCGCCGAAGGATTTCGACAAGCCGCGCACCTCCAACAACACATCCCCGGCGGGCGGCGCCGATGCGGGCGCGGGCTGCGCGCGCGGCACCGGCGGCGGCGGAGCGGGGCGGAAGAAGCGGTCGCGGAAGGTCCAGAACAGGCCCTCGGGCGCGGCCAGCATGATGGCGATGATGGCGACCCCGTACACCACACCCTGGATGCCGGGGACGATACTCCCCAGCTTCGCGTTCAAGGTTTCCGCCAGCGGGATCAGCACGGCCGCGCCGATCACCGGCCCCCACACCGTGCCGACGCCGCCGAACAACGTGACCACCAGCGCCTGCGCCGAAACGATCACGCTGAACACGGAATCGGGCGTCACCACCAGCAGAACGCACGCATACAGCCCGCCGGCGGCGGCCGAGATCGCGCCGCTGGCAACCAGCCCGCGCAGCTTCCACCGCCACGTGTCGAGCCCCGCCGCCTCGGCCGCCAGCTCGTTCTGCCGGATCGCCAGCAATGCCAGGCCGAAGCGGGAGTTTTCCACCAGCAGCCCGGCGATCATGGCGACCACGAACAGACCCAGCGCCACCAGCGTGGACAGCAGCGGATTGACGAATTGCAGGAACAGCACCGGATGATCGCGGTGCATCGGCAGCGGCACTTCCTGGAATCCCAGATATTCCAGCACGTAGAGAATCGCCAGCGGATAGGCCAGCATCGACAATGCGAAATAGTGCCCGCGCAGGCGGAACGTGGGCAGCCCGATCAGTACCGCCGCGACCGCCCCCAGCACCATGCCCAGCGGAATGCCCAGCCAGGGCGTCAGATGCCAATAGACCAGCGCCAGGGTCACGGTGTACGCGCCGATGCCGAAGAACGACGCGTGCCCGAACGACACCAGCCCGCTCATGCCGGAAAACAGGTTCCATCCCAGACCCAGCGCCGCCCAGATCGGCACCAGAGTCAGGATCAGCTGATAGTAGCTGTCATGCACCAAGCTGGCGCCCAGCGCATAGACCGCCACGATCACCGCCAGCGCGATGCCGTCCCGGCGCAGCTTGCGCGCGCCGCCGATTCTCATGCCCGTTCCGCCGAGCGGCCGAACAGACCTTCCGGCCGCAACCCGACGATCAGCAGGAACACGACGAAGATCGCCGCGTTCTGCAGCTGCGGCGGCAGGACCAGCGCCGAGACCTGCTGCACGAATCCCACCGTCAGCCCGCCCCAGAACGCACCCAGGATGCTGCCCATGCCACCCAGTACCACGCCGGAATACATGATGATGACGTAATCGAGCCCGACGAACGGGGTGAAGGTCAGATAGGTCGCCATCAGCCCGCCCGCGATCGCGGTGATCCCGGCGCCAAGGCCGAACGCGATCCGGTAGGCCCGATCGACATCGATGCCCATATAGGTCGCCGCGACCGGATTATCCGCCGCCGCGCGCAGCGCCCGGCCGAGCGTGGTCCGTTCCATCACCAGCCACAGCGCGATCGCCACCACGATCGCCACGCCGCAGGCATAGACACGGGCCTGGTTGAGGAACAGCAGCGCCCCGCCCGGAAACGGGCCCAGAATGAACGCGCGGGCGGAAAGCGGGGTCAGGATGCTCTGCGGCGTGGAGCCGAACACGATCAGCCCCCCGTTCTGCAGGATCAGCGAAATCCCCAACGTCACGATCAGCTGTCCGAACCCGCCCTGATCCAACCGCCCGGCCGTCGACAACCCGGAGACATGGGAGATCAGGAACCGGTGCAACAACGCACCGCCGCCGAACAGGATCGGCCCGGCCAGGATCGCCGCCACGAACGGCCCGACGAACGGCCCGAAAATCCCGAGCGCGACGAACCCGGCCATCAGATAGACGCTGATATACATGCCGAGCATCAGTAGCTCGCCCTGAGCGAAATTGATCACTTTCATGATGCCGAAGATCAGCCCGAGTCCGCTGCACATCAGCCCATAAAGGCAGCCGATGACCAGACCGGCCGCAACCGCGTTCAGAATGTTCTCGAACAACCCGCTCCCCCTTTGGCGCCGGTTATCCGGGCCTTCTATGTCGGCAACGACCAGCCATGCGCCAGCCGCCCGAGATGCCGTTCCGGTTCCCCGGACCACAGCACCACGCCATCCTGCGCTACCCCGGCGGCGGACGCCACCCCCTGCACCACCAGCCCATCCGCCGCCACTGCGCGATAGGTGCTGTGATGGTGCCCATGCACGATCAGCCGCGCCCCCATCGCGCGGGCCAGCGCATCCAGCGGGGATTTGCCGGCCGGATGGGCAGACGGCGCCTCGTGGGTTACCAGAATGTCGGCGCGCTGCGCGGCCAGGCGGTCGCAATCCTCCGGCCAGATCGCCAGCGTGCCCAGGGAAGCCGCCAGCGCCGCCAGATGCGCCTCCGGCCAGTGCGGCCCGATCCCGCGCAGATCGGCGGCAAGCTCGGCCCGCGCGCGCAGACGCGGCGGCTCGGGCGGTTCCCAGATACGCGGTCGGAACGTTCCGCCCAGCCCGGCGATGCGCAGCCCGGCGATCTGCGCCACGCGCCCATGCAAGGCGCCGGCGGCGGTCTGCGGATTGCACGCCGGATCGGTGAGGTTGGCCCACATCTCCGGCCCGCCATCGGCGTCGTGATTGCCGAAAATCCAGTGCAGTGCGATCCCGCGCGCGCGCAGCGGGGCGGTCAGCGCATCCAGCGGGCGGTCGCACTGCATGTCGCCCAGCAGCACCGCTGCGTCCGGCGGCGTCGCCAGCGCCGCAAGCCCCGCCGCCACCAGATCCCAGCGCTGATGGACATCGCCGATGAAGACGATGCTCACGCCTTACCCGACTGCACTTGACGCGCTCCCGACCCGCTACCTACCGTCCGGTAACAGAGGCCGCGCAGCGCGGCAACACAGGATGGATCGCGGCGTGGATCAGATCAACGAGACCGAAACAATTCTCGACCGCCTGACGCGCACCGCGCGGCGGCGGGAAACACCGTGCGGCGCCGGGCGGATGGTCTGGCACAGCTGGGGCGAAGGCGAGCCGCTGGTGCTGCTGCATGGCGGCAGCGGATCGTGGCGCCACTGGGTACGCAACATTCCGCATTTCGCGCGCACGCGCCAGGTCATCGCGCCCGACCTGCCGGGGCTGGGGGAGTCCGATCTGCCGCCCGAACCCGACAACCCGCCGGCCATGGCCGCGATCCTGGCCACCGGCCTCGCCCATCTGGACCGCTACGATCTGTGCGGCTTTTCGTTCGGCGGGGTCATGGCCGGCTGCCTCGCCGCGACCGCGGGCCGCCGGGTCCGCAGCCTGACCATCGTCGGCTCGGGCGGGCTGGGTCTGCCGCGCGGGACCACCGCGCTGATGAAAGTCCGCCACCTGGACGGCGCCGCGCGCGAAGCGGCGCATCGCGCCAACCTGGCCGCGCTGATGATCGCCGATCCGACGCGGATCGATTCTCTGGCGCTGGCGATCCAGGACTGGAACACGCGGCATTCGCGGTTGAAATCGCCGGCGATCTCGCGCGGGACATGGCTGCGCGACGCGCTGGTGAATGTCGCCGCGCCGGTGGGCGGGATCTGGGGGGCGCTTGATGCGACCTCGCTGCCCGATATCGACGCGCGCGCCGCCGCGCTGCGCGCGCACCACCCGGAACTGCGCTTTGTCGCCATCCAGGGCGCCGGC
>JAKAZJ010000319.1 GCA_021826565.1 Pseudomonadota bacterium
GTCGCCTCGTGGTCGTTACGCGAGGCGTTGGCGGTGGGCTGTGCGGTGGTCGGCAGCGACACGCCGCCGGTCCGCGACTTCATCACCGACGGGGTGAACGGGCGGCTGGCGTCGTTTTTCGACCCCGCCGGCCTGGCGGCGACGGTGCTGGAACTGCTGGACGACCGCGCCCAGGCACGCCGACTGCGCGCCGGCGCCCGAGCCTTCGCGGAACAGCACCTGGATCTGGCCCGAACGCTGGACGACTATGCCGGCTTGGTCCGCCGCCTGACCGGCGGCGGCGAGATTTTCGCCTCGGTCCCACCGACGGCCCGGGCGGTGGCCGGAGCGACGCCCGGGGCGGCGCCGATCCCCCATCCCGCCGCCACGAAGCGAACGTCGCGCGCAGCTACCCGGCGGTAATCCGGTTTGACACCCGCCGGCTGCCATGCCTATGACGCCCGGCCTGTTGCAGGTGCGAAGGCGCCCCAGTCAGCCAAGCGGAACTCCCGATGAAGATTCTGGTCCCCGTGAAACGGGTGGTCGATTACAACGTCAAGGTCCGGGTCCGGACCGACGGTACCGGCGTGGAAACCGCCGGGGTCAAGATGTCGATGAACCCGTTCGACGAAATCGCGATCGAGGAGGCCGTCCGCCTCAAGGAAAAAGGCGTCGCGACCGAGATCATCGCCGTCTCCCTGGGCGTTGCGCAATGCGCCGAGACCATTCGCACCGCGCTGGCGATGGGCGCCGATCGCGGCATCCTGGTGGAGACGGACGCCGAGTTGCAGCCGCTCGCCGTGGCCAAGATGCTGCACGCGATCGCCGCCACCGAGCAACCGGGCCTGATCATTCTGGGCAAGCAGGCGATCGATGACGACATGAGCGCCACCGGTCAGATGCTCGCAGCCCTGCTCGGCTGGCCGCAGGCCACGTTCGCCAGCAAGATCCTGATCGAGGGCGAGACCATCACCGTGACGCGCGAGGTCGATGGCGGGTTGGAGACGCTGGCGCTGACCCTGCCCGCGATCGTGACCACCGATCTGCGGCTGAACGAACCGCGCTATGCCTCGCTGCCCAACATCATGAAGGCGCGGAAGAAGCCGATCGCGACCATGAAGCCAGCCGATCTCGGCGTCGATCCAGCGCCGCGGCTGACCGTGGTCTCGGTGGCCGAACCGCCGAAGCGCAAGGCCGGAGTGAAGGTGGGATCGGTCGCCGAGCTGGTGGCCAAGCTGCGCAACGAAGCCAAGGTGATCTGAGCCATGACATCCCTGGTCCTGCTGGAACACGACGCCACCGCCATCAAGCAGCCGTCGCGCAGCGCGGTGGCGGCGGCGGCGCAACTGGGCGACGTGCACGCCTTGGTGGTGGCCGGCGGCGCCGAGCTGGCCGCGCGCCTGCCCGGCGTGACCAAGGTGCTGGTCGCCGATCAGCCCGAACTCGCCCATCTGCTGGCCGAGCCGCTGGCCGCGCTCCTGGTGGCGTTGGCTGGCGATTACACCCACCTGTTCGCCGCCACCACCGCGGTCGGCAAGAACGTGATGCCGCGGGTCGCGGCGCTGCTGGACGTGCAGCCGATCAGCGACATCTCGGCGGTGATCGACGCCGACACCTTCGTCCGCCCAATCTATGCCGGCAATGCGCTGGCGACGGTGAAATCGTCGGATGCGAAGAAGGTCTTGACGGTGCGCGCCGCCAGCTTCGATCCGGTTGCGGCCGACGGTGGATCGGCCGCGATCGCTCCCATCGCCGCCATGCCCGTCACCGCCGCGCCCGGTACCGGCTCGTCGCGCTTCATCTCGGCCGAACTGTCGAAAAGCGAACGCCCGGAGCTGACCGCCGCCCGGGTGGTGATCTCCGGCGGGCGGGGGATGCAGAACGGCGATAATTTCAAGCTGCTTGAGCCGATCGCGGATGCGCTCGGCGCGGCCGTTGGCGCCTCACGCGCCGCGGTGGATTCCGGCTTCGTCCCCAACGACTACCAGGTGGGACAGACCGGCAAGATCGTCGCTCCCGATCTTTATATCGCTGTCGGCATCTCCGGTGCGATCCAGCATCTGGCGGGGATGAAGGACAGCAAAGTGATCGTGGCGATCAACAAAGACGAGGAAGCGCCCATTTTCCAGGTCGCCGATTATGGCCTGGTGGCTGATCTGTTCACCGCGCTGCCCGAGCTGGCGGCGGAACTGGAGCGCACCTGAATGAATGTCGAGGTCGGGGCTTCCCTGCGGGAAGCCACCGCGGACGCGCCGTTAGGCGCGGCTGTGCCGGAGATCGCACATCTCGGGGTGATCGGTGCCGGCCAGATGGGCAACGGGATCGCCCATGTCGCCGCGCTGGCCGGCCTGTCGATCACTCTGCTCGACATGAAGGCCGATGCGCTGGACAAGGCCAAGGCCATCATGGCCCGCAACATGGAGCGCCAGGTTAACCGCAAACTGATCGCGGCCGCGGACAAAGATGCCGCACTGGCGCGGATCGTCACCACCACCGATTACGCCGGCTTCGCCGACGCCGATCTGGTGATCGAGGCGGCGACGGAAAAGGAGGAGGTGAAGCGGGTGGTGTTTCGCACCCTGATCCCGCATCTCAAACCGTCCTGCTTGCTGGCATCCAACACCTCGTCCATCTCGATCACCCGGCTTGGCGCCGCGACCGACCGGCCCGAGAAATTCATCGGCATGCATTTCATGAATCCGGTGCCGGTGATGAAGCTGGTGGAGATCATCCGCGGCATCGCCACCGACGAGGCCACTTTCCAGGCGGTCGATAGCCTGGCGCGCCGGATGGGCAAGACCAGCGCGGTGGCCGAGGATTTCCCCGCCTTCATCGTCAACCGTATTCTGGTGCCGATGATCAATGAGGCGGTCTATGCCCTATATGAGGGGGTCGGTTCGGTGGCCGGCATCGACACCTCGATGCGGCTTGGCGCCAACCACCCGATGGGGCCGCTGGAGCTGGCGGATTTCATCGGCTTGGACACCTGCTTGTCGATCATGCAGGTGCTGTATGAAGGACTTTCGGACAGCAAATACCGCCCCTGCCCGCTGCTGGTGAAATACGTGGAGGCCGGCTGGCTGGGTCGCAAGACCGGACGCGGGTTCTACGATTACGGGCAGAACCCGCCGCGCCCGACTCGGTAATCCGCCTGGCGCGATCGTCTAGTCGTCGTCGATCATCGAGGGCTCGCCGCCACGGTGGGCCCCGTGTCCGATCAGCACGCCCAGCGCCAACGCCAGCACGCACCACAAAACCACGCCGGACAGCAGAAGATGATGCGGATCATGCACCGTCAGCTGCAATGCGACCACCGTCCCCAGCAACGCCAGTGCCAGGGAGGACAGCGCCACCACAGTGATTTGCCCCTTCACAACCCCACTCCATTCCTGACATCGGTCCGCAAGCCCCCGGACCGGCGGATACTCTCTGGCGAAACGGTAGCGCCTGTCGAGCGGCTGTCAACCAGAATTTTCCTGCCCGCCTTCCCGCCGCGCCCGGGAGGCGGTAGCGTCGGCGCAAAGACGCCCAAGGAACGCCCCCCATGGACCACCCGATTCAGGCCGCTCGCCGCCCCGCAGCCGCCGCTGCCGCCGCTGCCGTGCTGCGCGCCCGCGCGCTGATCCCGCTGCTGGATGCCGCCGGCCCCCGCATCGATGCCGCCCGCGAACTTCCCGCCGACATCGTCGCTTCCATGCACGAGGCCGGATTGTTCCGCCTGCTGCTGCCGCGGAGCCTGGGCGGCGAAGAACTACAGCCCGCCATCTACATCCAGGCGGTGGAAGCGATCGCCATGGGCGATGCGTCGGCGGCCTGGTGCATGAACCAGGGATCCGGCTGCTCGATGGCCGCGGCCTATCTGGAACCGGCCATCGCGCGCGAAATCTTCGGCGACCGGCGCGACGTACTGGCCTGGGGTCAGGGCAGAACGCGGGCGGTC
>JAKAZJ010000320.1 GCA_021826565.1 Pseudomonadota bacterium
CCCTGGCCCCGACCTTTCCCGCCAGCGCCATCACCCGCCCGCCCCGCTTCAACGCCTATTACGACCGCGACCAGGTGCGGGTGGTCGATGGCGCCACCTGGAAGCTGGAACTCTCGGGGCTGGTGACGGAGCGGCGGGCCTGGACGCTCGCCGATCTCCGCGCCGCGCCGCAGCAGAGCCAGATCACGCGGCTGGTCTGCGTGGAGGGCTGGCGGGTGATCGGCCAATGGGGTGGGGTGCCGCTGGGGTGGTTCCTGCGGCGGATCGGCGCCGATACCCGTGCCCGCTATGTCTCGTTCCGCTGCGCGGACGGGTACTATTCCAGCATCGACATGGCCTCGGCCCTGCAGCCGCAGACCATTCTGGCGCTGGATTTCCTGGGCAAGCCGCTGACGCCGGCGTTCGGGTTTCCGCTGCGGTTGCGGATACCGACGAAGCTGGGGTTCAAGAATCCGAAGTCGCTGGTGGCACTCGGGGTCACCAACGTCTACCCGGGCGGCTACTGGGAGGATCAGGGTTACAACTGGTTCAGCGGATCGTAGCGAGGCCCATGGCCTGGCGCATGAACGCCGCCTTGAGCGGCGGGATCCGGCTGACCGCGGCCAGCCCCAGATCCCGCCCCAGCCGCAGCACCGGGTTGTCGGTGGAGAACAGCCGGTCCAGCCCATCGGTCACCAGGAGCATCAGCAGGTTGTCGGCCCGCCGCGCCCGTTGGTAGCGAGCCAGCAGGCCCGGCGCGCCGAGGTCCTCGCCCGCCGCGTGGGCACGGACCAGCAGGTCCGCCAGCGCGATAGCATCGCGGAAGCCGAGATTGAGCCCCTGCCCGGCGATCGGGTGAATCCCATGCGCCGCGTCCCCCACCAGCGCCAGCCGCGCCGCCACCAGCCGATGCGCGAACATCGCCGAAAGCGGGTAGCTCCACCGCCGCCCCACCAGGCGGAGCGCCCCCAGGTGATCGCCGAGCCGGCGCGCCAGCTCGGCCCCGAACCGCTCCGGCGTCAGCGCCAGAACGCGCGCCGCCTCCGCGGTACGCTCGGTCCACACGATGGCGGAGAGATTCTCCCCCGCCTCGGCCGAGGGCGCCATCGGCAGCTGCGCAAACGGGCCGCCCGGCAGGAAATGCTCCAGCGCGGTCTGCTCGTGCGGGCGCTCATGCGCCACCGCGCAGACGATACCGGTCTGCCCGTAGCGCAGCCGGGTCACGGGAATGCCTGCGGCGACGCGCAACGGGGAATTGCGGCCCTCGGCGGCCACCACCAGCCGCGCCTCCAAGGTCGGGCCGCCGGCAATGGCGATGCGCGCGCCAGCCGCCTCGCGGGTGATGGCAGCCTCGGCGGGGGCGAACAGCATCACCCCGGGCAGCGCGTGCAGCCGCGCGTTCAGTGCCACCCGCAGCGCGCGGGCCTCCACCATCCAGCCGAACGGGCCGGCCTCCGCGCCCAGCGCGGCGGCCTGGAAATCCAGGAACAACCGCGAGGCCGGACGGCCCAGCCGCCCGTCGGTCACGCGGATATGCGCGATCGGGCCGGACGGGGCGGGCAGCGCGTCCCACACCCCGGATGCCTCCAGCAGCGGTACCGATCCGGCGGCGATCGCATAGGCGCGGCCGTCGAAATCCGGGTGCTCCATCGGCGGCAACGCGGCGCGGTCCACCACCGCCACACGCAGCCCGGCCTCGGCCAGTCGGCAGGCCAGGGTTCCTCCCACCGGACCGGCGCCCACCACACAGACATCGCATCGGATCGGGGCGGACATCGGCGGCTCCGTAAGCGCACAGGCGCCGGCGCAGATATAACCCCGAGCGGTCAGCCGGCAATGCCGCGGGCGAAGGCCAGCAACTCGTGCTCGGACGGCGGCTTCTCCGCCACCCGCACCCCCAGCGCCGCGGCACGCTCGGCAATGGCCGGCGAGGGCGAGCCGGTGATGAGCAGCACCGGCAGCGCGTCCCCGGCCGCGCGCAGCTGCGCCACCAGTTCCAGCCCGCTCACGATCGGCATGTGGTGATCCAGGATCATGCCGCCGGGGTTGACCGCGGCGCGCCCGGTCTGGAACTCGGCGGCGGAGGCGAAGGTGTCCACCGCGAAGCCGGACACTTCCAGCAGGAATCGCAGCGATTCGCGCACCGCCGCGTCGTCGTCCACGATCGCGATGCGGGCGGGGACGGGGCTCATGGCGGGAACGAACGGCAAGGAGAGACGGGCACGGCAGGATCCGGCTGACGGCGGTTGCGGGGCGGGACGCGCGCCCGATGCCATACCAGCCGTCGCCCCACCCCCGCCGCCTTGATCCGGATCAACGATCCGCCTTTTCGTCCGCCGCCGGCAGGCTGAGGCGGAAGACGGTGCCGCCGGCTTCGTTGGTCTCGGCGGCCAAGGTGCCGCCATGCGCCTGCACGATGGCGCGGCAGATGGAAAGCCCCATGCCGAGCCCCGCCGCCTTGGTGGTGACGAAGGGCTGGAACAGGCGCTCGCGCACCGTCTCGGGCAGGCCAGGGCCGGTGTCGGACACGCTGATCTCCACCATCCGTCCGTCCAGCCTGTGGGTGGCGACGGTGAGTTCCTGGCGCGGCTGGCCGGCCATCGCCTCGATCGCGTTGCGGATCAGGTTGAACAGCACCTGCTCGATCTGCACCCGGTCGATCACCGCGCTGGCGGCGTCGGGGGAGACGATGGGGGCCAGGCGCACCGGCTGGCCGGAGGTGCCGATCAGCGCCAGCGCGCAGGCTTCCTCGATGGCCGCGGCGAGCGATTCAGGCCGGGTCTCGGTCTCCCGCTTGCGCATGAAATCGCGCATCCGCTGCACGATGCCGGCGCCGCGCGCGGCCTGCTCCACGATCCGCGCGATCGCGCCGGCGGCGGCCTCGGTGCGGCCGGCGGCCAGCAGCCGGTCGGCACCGGCGGCGTAGTTGGCGATGGCGGTGAGCGGCTGGTTGATCTCATGGGCCAGCGCCGAGGCGATCTGGCCGAGCTCGGAGAGACGCGAGAGATGCACCAGCTCGGCCTGCTTGGCCGACAGCGCCGCCTCCGCCTCGCGCCGGTTGGTGATGTCATGGGCAATGCAGGAGGCGCCGGTGATATGGCCGTCCGCGTCGCGGATGGGCGCTACCGTCAGCAGCACCGGCAAGGCGGAGCCGTCGGCGCGCAGGCGTACCGTCTCGTACGGTTCCACCCGGCCGCCGGCGCGGATGCGCCGGGCGATGGCGGCGGCCTCGGCGGCGCGGTCGGGCGGGACCAGCACGCTGAAGGGCTGGCCCAGCATCGCCGTCGCCGGGTGGCCGAACATGCGCTCGGCGGCGGCGTTCCAGCTGGTAATGCGCCCGTCCAGGTCCTCGCCCACGATGGCGTCGTCGGAGGCCTCCACGATGGCGGCCAAGCGGTAGAGCGCGGCATTGGCCTCGGCAGTGGCGCCGATATCGGTGGCGATCTCCAGCACCGCGGTGACAGCCCCGTTGGGGTCGCGCTCGGCCGCCCAGTGCATCGCCACGTCCAGCCGCCGCCCGTCGGCGGCCCGCTGGCGCGCGGTACCGTGCCAGGCGCCCTCGGCGGCCAGCCGGGCGGCGATGGTCTCCGGGGGGTCGGAGGGGTTCGTGTCCAGCAGCGCCGCCGCGTGCTGGCCCAGCGCCTCCGCCGCCGACCAGCCGTAGAGCCGCGCCGCGCCGGCGGTCCACAGCCGGATGCGCCCGTCGGCCCCGCGCGCGAGCGCCGGAACCTGGGCAAACGCCGCGGGCAGCCCTTCGGTCACGCGCTCAGACGGCGGCGAGCTTGCCGGCCCGGAGCTCTGCGGTCAGCGTGCCCAGGGCGCGTTCCACCCGGTTCAGCAGATCGTCGATCTCGGCGGTGGTGATGATGAGCGGGGGCGAGAAGCAGACCGTCTCCCCCGGCACCGCGCGGGAGATCACGCCCTCGGCCTCCATCAGTT
>JAKAZJ010000321.1 GCA_021826565.1 Pseudomonadota bacterium
GGTGTGTGCGTCCCCGCGATCCAGGCGGCGAACCATTCGCCCATAGGCTGGCCTTCCTGGGCACCGAACGCGACCTCGCGCAGCTGCGGATCGATCGTCACCGGCAGGTCCAGCGCTTCGGCCACCAGCTCGGCGGTCACGCGCGCGCGTGACAGCGGCGAGCTGCGGATCGCGGCGATCCCCCGCCCGCGCAACGCCAGCGCCGCGGCGCGGGCCTGAGCGATCCCGGTCGGGTTGAGCGGGATATCCACGTTGCCCTGCGATAGATTCTGCGCGTTCCAGTCGGTCTCGCCGTGACGCAGATACCAGAACGGAATCGGGACCAGGACCGGATCGCTCACCCGGTGAGACCTTCGGCCGCCATCACGCGCGCCACCGCCGGGCGTGCCAGCATCCGCGCGTAATGCGCGGCGCAGTGGGTGGGCAAGGTCATCCCGGCGCGGGTCTTGCCCCAGAACTCGACATAGAACAACGCCGCGTCGGCGATCGAGAACGCGCCCAGCACGTACTCCTTGCCGGCCAGCGCCGCGTTCATCACCTCGAGACCCTTGGCGAAGATCTCGCGTCCGCGTGCGCGCGCCGCCTCGGCCCCTTCGGGCGCCGGGGAGAGCACGTCGGGGCGGAAGATCAGGGTGAAGCCGCGCATGTGGATGGTGGAGACGACATAGTCCATCGCCTCCAGCGCACGCGCCTGGCCTTCGGCGTCGGTCGGCAGAAGTTTCGCCTGCGGGTTGGCGTGCGCCAGCCAGAACGCGATCGCGGGGAACTCGGTCAGCACCGAGCCGTCATCGCGGATCAGCGTCGGCACTTTGGATTTCGGGTTGACGCTGGTGAAGCCGGGTTGGAACTGCGCGCCACCGCGCAGATCGACCGTCTCGGCGTCGTATGGCTTGCCGATCTCCTCAAGCAGGACGTGGATACCAAGCGAGCAGGCGCCGGGTGCCAACAGAAGTTTCATTGCGTTTCTCCTCGGGGTGGATCAGAGACGGCGCATCGCGCCCGGTGCGGGACGCGGCAGGCCGAGATTCTCGCGCAGCGTGGCGCCGGGATAGTCGGTCATGTGCAGCCCGCGGCGCTGCAACTCGGGCACCACGAAGCGGACGAAATCCTCGTAGGCGCCGGGAATATGGGAGGCGGCGATCACGAATCCGTCGCAGGCGGGCGCCGAGAACCAGGCCTCCATCTGATCGGCGACGTCGCGCCCGCTGCCGCACAGCACCGGGTGGTCATGGATCGTGCCGCGGCCCGAGGCTTCCATGAAATCGCGCACCGTCGGGTTCTGCTTGCCGGTGCGGCGGACCACGCGATCGCGCATGCCCTGGATGCCGGTGATCCCGGCGAGTTCTGCGTCCGTGAACGCCTCATCCAGGCCCTTGGTGGCGAAATCGAAATTCAGTACTTCCGACAGCAGCGACAGGCGATCGATGTCGCGCGACAGGGTTTCGATCAGCGCCAGCTTGTCTTCGGCCTCGGCGCGGGTTGCGGCGACCACGGGATAGACCGCCATGGCCACGCGGGTATGGTCGGGGTTGCGCCCGGCGGCGGCGACGGCGGATTTGAACGCGGTGTAGTCGGCCCGCGCGCGGTCGATCTCGTGATAGGCGACGAACATCAATTCGCCCCAGCGCGCGGCGAAGCGCAGGCCGCGGCCGGACTGGCCCGCCTGGATCAGCACCGGATGGCCCTGGGCCGAGCGGGGGACGGTGAACGGGCCGCGGGAGCGGAAGAATTTTCCGTGGTGATCCAGCCGGTGGACCTTGTCGGGATGGGCAAACAGGCCGGAGGCTTTGTCCACCACCAGGGAATCGTCTTCCCAGCTGTCCCAGTGGCCCAGCACGACTTCCATGAACTCGTCGGCGCGGTCGTAGCGCTCGTCATGGGCCATGTGCTGCGCCAGACCCATGTTCAGCGCTTCGCCGTCATTGACCGAGGTGACCACATTCCACGCCGCGCGGCCGCCGCTCATGAGATCGAGCGTGGCGAACACGCGCGCCACGTGGAACGGTTCGTAATAGGTGGTGGAATAGGTGGACCCCAGGCCCAGCCGCTTCGTCGCCATGCCCATCACGGTCAGGACCGTGACCGGGTCCATCTTCACGCAGCGGATGCCGTTCTCCACGGTATGGGCGTGGTCGGAGCCGTAGCGGTCGGGCATCGCCAGGCGGTCGTCGAAGAAGCCCAGATGGAAGCAGCCGGCTTCAAGGACGCGGCCGATATGCTGGTAATAGGCGGCCGAGGTGAAATCCGGCGCCGCGTCCGGATGCCGCCACGAGCCCACGAAGTTCGAGCAGTTCTGCGCCTGCAGAAAGGCCACCAAGGTCATCTGCCGCATCGCCGTCCCCCGTTCGTGCCGTGTCCCTTGCCTATAGCCGAGCCGCGCTGGGGGGAGAAGCGCGGCGCGATTTTCCGTTGGGCAAGCCGTTGCCATTCGGGTAGGGTCGAGAGCGTTCGCGATCATAGCGCTCGGAGGTCGGTGATGAGCGACGTATTGGCCCGAAGCGAATGGGTCGCCCGCGTCCTCGGGGTCCGGCTGCCGACCGCTCCGCAGGCGGCCGCCACGCCGCCGGTCCCGCCGCCGCGTCCGGCACAGTTCCGCCGCGCCATGCCGCTGAAGCCGCCGCCACCGCCTACCGATCTGGGCGCGCTGGCCACCCAACGGCGTTCGGGCACGCCGATTCGTACCAGCCTGCCCGACACCGCCCCGCGCACCCTGGCCGGCGCGCATGGGCGGAAGTTGCAGATTGCCAGGGGTGCGGACGGGCGCGTCTCGCTGTCCGCTCCCCCGCCGCCGGTGCGCGAGATCACCTTTTCGGGCGGCGGCGGCAAGGGTGCGGCATTACCGGGGGCGGTGCGCGCCCTCGAGAACTCGGGGGTGCTGAAAGAGGTGACCACCGTGACCGGCGCCTCGGTCGGCTCGATGACCGCGGCGATGGTCGCGGCCGGGATGACCGGGGCCGAATTCGCCACCATCGGCAACGATCCCAGCGTGTCCGGGCAGATCAAGCAGGGCAAGAACATGGCCGAGGTCCTGTTCGGCGGCGGCCTGGACGGGACGGGGCTGGAAAACCTGGTGCGCGCCAACCTGGACGCGACGTTGCGCAAGCGGATCACCGAATACGTCCAGCGTCAGACCGCAGAAGCCAAGCCGGTCGATCCCGCCTTACTCGCGATCCTGAACCGCCTGGCGGACGGCAAGGCCGGTCCCACCTTCGGTGATCTGCGCGTGTTGTCGAAGGTGATCCCGGCGGTGAAAGAGGTGGTGATTTCCGGCTCGTTCATGGCACAGGTGGACCCGAAGACCGGCAAGCCGGTCCCGGGGACGGAGGCGGCACAACTGATGATCTTCAGCGCCGATACCACGCCGGACCTGGAGGTGGCGCTTGCGGTGCATGCCTCGGCAGCGCTGCCCCCGGTGTTCAAGCCGGTCGACATCCCGCTGCCATCCGGCATCACCGCGCGCTTCCAGGACGGGGGCGTGATGAACAACGCGCCGACCTTGGCCAGCATCGACGCCGAACGCGAACTCGATCCGATGCCCGACAAGGGGTCCATGACCTTCGTGTTCGAAGAGCCGGCGGCGCACGACATCCTGAAGGGGAAGGCGGCGCCCGATTTCGGCAAGTTCGACCGGTTCACCACCGCGGTGTTCGGCAAGAAGCTGAAAGTCGGCGACCTGCTGACCCATGCCAATCTGGAAGCCGACGATTACGCCAAGAACCGCGCCCTGGCCGATAACCCGGCCGATGTGGTGATGGTGCCCCTGACCTTCACGGTCCCGCCGGCCAAGCCGGGAGGTAAGGGAGAGAAGAAGGATTTCACCGGCTTCGTCAGCGGCACAGTCAAAATCGACATGGATCCTGGTAATAAGAGTACGCTGCAATACTGTCAACGCAAAGTAGAAATGTCCCCTCTT
>JAKAZJ010000322.1 GCA_021826565.1 Pseudomonadota bacterium
CGCGGTGATCCCCGGATTGATGGCGGTCGGCGAATGCGCCTGCGTCTCGGTGCATGGCGCGAACCGGCTCGGCACGAACTCGCTGCTGGATCTGGTGGTGTTCGGCCGCGCCGCGGCACATCGCGCAGCGGAGACGGTGAAATCCGGCGCCGCGCAGCCGCCCCTGGTGGCGAAGGCGGGCGAAGCCTCGCTGGATCGGTTCGATCGCGCGCGCCACGCCAAGGGCGGCACGAAGGTCGCGGAGCTGCGGCTGTCCATGCAGCGCACCATGCAGAGCCACGCGGCGGTGTTCCGCAACAGCAAGACCCTGGCCGAGGGTGTGGCGAAGATGGGCCAGGTCTGGGACGGCATGGCGGACATGTCGGTCGCCGATCGCGGGCTGATCTGGAACAGCGACCTGATGGAGGCGCTGGAGCTGCAGAACCTGATGGGCAACGCCATGACGACGATGGCCGGCGCCGAGGCCCGCACCGAAAGCCGCGGCGCCCATGCCCATGACGACTATCCGGAACGCGACGACGCGCATTGGATGAAGCACACGCTGGCCTGGTGCGATCCGGCGGGGCGGGTGAAGCTGGACTATCGTCCGGTGAAGATGCAGACCCTGACAAATGAAGTCTCGGTGTTTCCGCCGAAGAAGCGGGTCTACTAGTGTGCCGATCCTGACATTGGCTGCGCTCGGCAGCGGTCAGCATCGGCACACTGGCCTTTTTGTTTTCAGTGGCCTGCTGATCCCTGATCCTCGCTGCGAAGGGCAGCGAAGGTCAGGGGCAGGACACTAGGCTCGGCAAGGGAAAACGAAACGATGGTCGCCTTCAACCTGCCCGCCAACAGCCGCGTCAAGCCCGGCCGCTCCCACCCCGCTCCCGCCGGGGCCAAGCGGGTCCGCGAATTTCGCATCTATCGCTGGGACCCCGATGACGGCCAGAACCCGCGCACCGACAATTACGCGATCGATCTCGACGCCTGCGGGCCGATGGTGCTGGACGCGCTGATCAAGATCAAGAACGAAGTCGACCCGACGCTGACCTTCCGCCGCTCCTGCCGTGAGGGTATCTGCGGGTCGTGCGCGATGAATATCGACGGGCAGAACACGCTTGCCTGCCTGAAACCGATCGACGAGGTCAAAGGCGCGGTCCGCATCTCGCCGCTGCCGCACATGCCGGTGGTGAAGGACCTGGTGCCCGACCTGTCGCAACCCTACGCGCAGCTGCGCAGTATCGAACCCTGGCTGCAATCGGACACCCCTCCTCCGCCTGACGCGGAACGGGTGCAGAGCAAGGAAGAACGCGCCCAACTGGACGGGCTGTGGGAGTGCATCCTGTGCTTCTGCTGCTCCACCTCCTGCCCCAGCTATTGGTGGAACGGCGATCGCTATCTGGGGCCGGCGGTGTTGTTGCAGGCGTATCGCTGGATCGCGGATTCGCGCGATGAGGCGACCGGCAAGCGGCTGGATGCGCTGGAAGACCCGTTCAAGCTGTATCGCTGCCACACCATCATGAACTGCACCGATAGCTGCCCCAAGGGCCTGAACCCGGCCAAGGCGATCGGGTCCATCAAGCAGCTGATCGCCGAACGCCAGGTCTGATACCAACCGGTGCACCTGCGTGCCGTCCGGCCCTTCTCGGGGTGGCTGGCGTGGCGCGCCGGCCGGTCGCGGTTGAGCCACCCTTGATGACGGAAACCCGGCTGGTATGACCCGGCGTAGCGCAGCACGGGCAGTCCTGTAGGCGTTTCGCAAATGCGCGCACGCTACGGAAGGGCGGGTTGCGTCCCTCCGGCGCACCGCAGCGTAGAGACTTCCCGCCCATGGATTACTCGCTCCGGCGCGCCGCGCTGGCCGGCGCCGCGCTCGCCCTGGCCCTGCTATGCGGCCGCCCCCCGGCCGCCCGCGCCGATACGGTCGTGACCACCTATCTTGGCGCCGGGCTGACCCGACCCGACTTCTCCGGCTCGGTCTGCACCCGCGCCGGCATGACCGCCTGCTATTATGGTAGCGAGAACTGGACCGGTTGGAACGGCGCCAACAACTACCAATCCACGTTCACCGACGGCACGCATAATTTCACGCCCGCCACGTCCATCACCGGGATCTACAGCGCCGGTACCAACACCACGACCGGCACCGATTGGGTGAAGACGCCTGCCAACCAGTATGGCGGCCAGAACGGCACCGATCCCTATCCCGAGCTGTTTGGGCCGACCGCGCCGCAAGCCAACGACCACACGGCGGCACAGAACAGCTACTCGGTCACGTTCACCGCCAACGGCGTGCCCGGGGCGAATTATTTCGGCATCTGGATCAGCGCGCTCGACGCCCATAACAACCTCCAGATCTACGGCACGAGCGGGCAGTTGGTGCTCGATTTCACCCCGACCCAGTTGATCAAGGCGCTCGGCGCCTGTCCGACCAGCGGCTATTGCGGCAATCCGACCGCCGCGTTCAGCGGCCAGGATGCGGGCGAGCAGTTCGCCTATGTAAGTTTCTTCGATCTGACCGGGTATTTCAGCTCCGTCAGCCTGTCCGATAACGGCGGCACCGGGTTCGAATCCTCGAATCACGCGGTGGCCTATTTCGATCCGAACACCCCGTTCGGCACCGTATTGTCCTCCACCGCCCCGGTGCCGGAACCGCCCGCGCTGTGGCTACTGGCGACCGGCGTGCTTCTGATCGGGTGGGCGCGGCGGCGGCGTCCACGAACCGATCCGTCTCGGGCGGCCTGACCCGGCACGGCGTTCGCACGATCGCCCGGGATTACGGGATGGGCCGCAGGGCCGCGCTCGCATCGAACCCATCGGCCAGCCGGCCCGTCGGGCGGATCAGCTCATAGGGGCCGCGCGCCAGGAATCGCCCGCTCCCCGGGGCCGCGGTGACCACACCGTCGCGCATCGCCACCTCGCCGCGGCGGATGGTCATCACGGGCCATCCGGTCACCTCCCGTCCCTCATAGGGCGTGTAATCAATGCGGTGTTGCAGCAGCGCGTTGGTGATCCGCACCCGCTTCGTTGGGTCCCACAACACCAGATCCGCGTCCGCTCCGGGCGCGATGCGTCCCTTGCCCGCCAGGCCGAACAGACGCGCCGGATTGAATGCGGTCAGCCGGGTGAACTCGCTGGCCGAGATCCGCCCCGTCGCCACCCCTTCCGAAAACAGCAGGGGCAGGCGTGAGGCGATCCCCGGCACCCCGTTCGGGATGTCGCGGAACGGTGCGTCCGCCCCATGGGCGCGCTTGCCGCGCGGGCCTTCGTAATTATGCCCGGAATGATCGGACGAGATCACGTCGATCGTGCCGCGCCGGATATGCGCCCACAGCCCCGCGGCGGCGTCCGGGCCACGCGGTGGCGGGCTGCAGATGTATTTGGCGCCCTCGAAGCCCGGGCGATCCATATCGGCCGCGGTCAGGGTCAGATATTGCGGGCACGTCTCGGCCCAGACTTTCAGGCCGCGCGCCTGGGCACGCGCCACTTCCTCGGCCACCTCGGCGCAGGAGACGTGGAAGATCTGGATCGGCTGGTCCACCAGCTCGGCCAGGGCCATGGCGCGGTAGGTGGCCTCGCGCTCCACCACCGGCGGGCGGGACACGGCGTGGAAACGGGGCGCGGTATGGCCGGCGGCCAGCAGCGCCTCGGTGCGCCAGCCGATCGCGGCGTCGTTCTCGCAATGCACGGTCACCAGCGCGCCGGCGCGGCGAGCCGCGGCCAGCACCCGCAGCAGCGCGGCATCATCGATGCGCAGCGCGTCATAGGTCAGAAAGACTTTCAGGCTGCGGACGCCGGCGGCGACCACGCGCGGGATGTCCGCCTGCACCACCGGGTCGGTCGGGTCGGTGATGATCTGGTGGAAGCTGTAATCCACCATCGCGGCGGCGGCGCGGCGATGATATTCGGCCAACGTG
>JAKAZJ010000323.1 GCA_021826565.1 Pseudomonadota bacterium
AAGCACAATTTTCTCATCATGGCTTTGACGATTCCTGATCGTCGCCCCGGCCGTCCGCCTGCCTGGCGGCGTGGATCCATGGCCGCGCGGCTTGGTCCGCCGCCGACCAGGTTGCGATCTCCCCGGGGCGGGCGAGCAGGAAGGACAGCTCGTCCATGCCGTGCAGGAAGGTCTCGCGCCGCTCGGCGGGCACCGCGATCGGCAGGCGGGCGCCGTCCGGCAGGTGCACGGACAGGGTTTGCAGATCGACCGTCAGCACCGGCTCGGCGGCTGCCTCCAGCGCCGTGGCGATCCGTTCCACCTGCTCGATCGCCGCGATCGCCGGCAACAGGCCGTTCTGGCAGGCATTGTCGTAGAAAATCTCGCCGAAACTCGGCGCGATGACGCAGCCGATGCCGTATCCCGCGAGCGCCCACACGGCATGCTCGCGCGAACTGCCACAGCCGAAATTCCGTCCCGCCACGAGGATCGTCGCACCGCGGTAGCGGGATCGGTTGAGCACGAAATCGGGGTTCTCCGACCCGTCCGCGCGATACCGCCACGTGGTGAACAGTTTTGCCCCGGGATCGGTGAGCGTGCCGCCGATCATCGCCTGCGCCGCGATGATCGCGTCGGTGTTGATGTTGTCGCGCAGCATCGGGGCCGCGCGCCCGCGCCGCACGGTGAATGGCGTCATTGGCCCGGCTCGCGCACCATGGTGCGCACATCGACGATCCGCCCGGCCACCGCTGCCGCCGCCACCATCGCCGGGCTCGCCAGGTGCGTGCGGCTGTCCGGGCCTTGCCGTCCCTCGAAATTGCGGTTGGTGGTCGAAAGGCTGCGCTTGCCCGGCGCCACCAGGTCGCCATTGGCCGCCACGCACATCGAACACGCCGACTCCCGCCAGGCGAACCCGGCATCGCGGAACACGCGGTCGAGGCCCACCGCCTCCGCCTCGCGCTTCACCGCGGTCGAGCCCGGCACCACCAGCGCCGTCACCCCGGCCGCCACGTGCCGCCCGCGCAATACGGACGCCGCCTCGCGCAGGTCCGACAGGCGCGCATTGGTGCAGGAGCCGATGAAGGCGACATCGATCGGCACCCCCTCCATCGTCTGCCCGGGGCGGAGGTCCATATACGCCAGCGCCCGCTCGATCGCGCGCCGCCGCTCGGGGTCACCGCCCGGGTCCGGGGCCGGGATCGGCTCGTTCACCCCGAGCACGTCCTGCGGCGAGATCCCCCAACTCACCTGCGGCCCGATCGCGTCGCAATCGAGCTGCAATTCCCGGTCGTAGCGCGCCCCGGCATCGGCAGGCAGCGCCCGCCAGGACGCGAGCGCGGCGTCCCAGCGCGCGCGTTTCGGCGCGAAGGGACGTCCGGCGAGGTATTCGAAGGTCGCGTCATCGGGCGCGATCAGCCCCGAGCGGGCGCCGAACTCGATCGACATGTTGCAGATCGTCAACCGTCCCTCGATCGGCAGCGCCCGGATCGCCGGGCCGGCATATTCCACCACATGGCCGGTGCCGGATGCGGTGCCGAACCGGCCGATCAGGTGCAGGATCAGGTCCTTGGCATAGACGCCCGGACCCGCCCGCCCGTCGAACGTCACCCGCATGGTCTTCGGCCGCTGCAACAGCAGGGTCTGCGTCGCCAGCACGTGCAGCACCTGGGTGGTGCCGATCCCCGAGGCCCACGCCCCGAGCCCGCCCGAGGTCGCGGTATGGCTGTCGGCGCACACCAGCGAGGCGCCGGGCAGCGCGATGCCGAGTTCCGGCGCGATTACATGCACGATGCCCTGCCGCTTGTCGTCGATGTCGAACAGCTCGACCCCGAACTCCCGGCAGTTGCGCCGCATCGCCTCGATGGAGGCCTGCGTCGGCGGAAAACTCGCCGCGGTCCGGCCGGGGAGGGTGGCAAGGCTGTGATCGATCACCGCATAGGTCAGGTCCGGGGCGCGCAGGCGCAACCCGCGCGCGCGCATGGCGTCGAATGCCTGCGCGCAGGTGGTCTCCTGCAACACGTGCCGGTCGATATGGACCACCGCGCGCCCATCGTCGAAGGCCGTGACGACATGGTGGTCCCAGATCTTGCCGAACAACGTCCTTGGTTCGCCCATGCGGCCGTTTCCCTGCGATCGCGGTCCATGACCGCTGCGCCCCGGGAGGTATTGAGCCACCGCATCGGCAAAAGCTGAAACCCGTTTAAGTCATCCGATCATTGACCCCGGATCACGCAGCCGTAGCCTCCGGCTGGGTCGCCATTTCTGCGCGCACCCAGTCGCGGAAGGCGCGGATCGCCGGCACCCGCGTGAGCGCCTTCTGCCAGGCCAGCCCGTAACTCTGCCCGGTCGGCAGCTTCTGCGCGAACGGTTCCACGAGCCGGCCCGAGGCGATGTCGTCCCTGCTCACGCAGCAGATGCCCATCGCAACCCCCACCCCGTTCACGGCCGCATGGTACGCCAGCGCGGAATTCTCGAACAAAAGCATCTTTCCAGGATCGAGCTTGCCCACCCCGGCATGTTCCAGCCAGGCCTCCCAGTCGCCGCGCCGGTGGATCGAGTGCAAGGTGGTGCAGTGCCGCAGGTCACCGGGCTCGCGCAACCGGCCCAGCAAATCGGGACTACAGACCGGCCGCAGAATGAGCTGCACGATCGGCTGGTACTCGATCCCTGGCTCAGTCACCGGCCCGCGCACGCTGAAGACATCGAACCGGTGCCTGTCGCCCTCGATGAAATCGGTCTTGCAGGTCACCTGCAACTCAATCGCGGGATGCAAGGCCTGGAACACCGAAAGCCGAAGGATCAGCCAGCCCGTCGCGATGGTCGGGAACAGCCCGAGCCGGATGCGCTGCCGCCTGCCCGCATCGCGGAGACTGGCGGTCGCTTCCTCGATGCGATCGAACGCACCGTGTAGTTCCTCGGCGTATGACGCGCCGAGCGGCGTGAGCTGCACCTGCCGGTGCTGGCGCTCGAATAATGCGGTCCCGAGATGCCCCTCCAGATTGGCGATATGGCGGCTGACGGCACCCGGGGTAATGCAGAGATCGGCAGCGGCTTCGGTGAAGCTGTTCATGCGGCTCGTGAGCTCAAAGGCCCGCAGAGCATTCAGCGGCGGCAGCGAGCGCCCCATGGACGGATCCTCCGATGATTTTTTCTCATCCTAGGGCAGCTTGGCCGCCGCGGCAACAACTCGCGTGACCTCGCTTCATGCGAGGTTGCCGGCAGCATGCGCGATGCCAACCGAGGCGGTCGCGCCGACAACGATGGGCCCGACGGGACGAGAGCGACCAACGTCGTCACGTCTTGGGTCGACGCCTTGCCCCCTGCGCCGATGCCCGGGCACGTACGGCCCGCACGGTCTCGTCTTTGCACTCGATCTTTGAGCACGCCGTGCGTTGGGGGAAAATCGAGAGCAACCCGGCACGGGGCGTGCGCAAGCTGGCCAGCACGCCGCGAGAGCGACGCTTGAGCACGGCCGAGATCGCGCGTCTGGGTACAGCCATGCGTACCCTCGCCTCCGAGGGCGAGCACCCAACGGGGCTTGCCGCGATCCGGCTCCTGCTGCTCACGGGATTCCGGCGCATGGAGTGCCTTGCCCTCCAGCACGCCTGGGTGGATGCGGAACAGCGGGCCATTCGGCTCCCCGAGACCAAGACCGGCCCCCAAATGCGCGTCGTGGGCCGAGCCGCCATCGATCTCATTCTGGTACAGCCAGTCACGGAAGGCTCACCATACGTCTTCCCAGCAGACTGGGGCGACGGGCTTTTCATCGGCATCGTGCGGGTGCTCCAACGGGTGTGTGGCGCCGCACGACTGGCGGACGTGACGCCGCACACGCTCCGCCACACCTTCGCCAGCGTGGCCGGCGATCTCGGTTTCTCGGAACTGACGATCGCTGCCCTGCTTGGCC
>JAKAZJ010000324.1 GCA_021826565.1 Pseudomonadota bacterium
CAGACGGGATTTGCCGGGGAGGGGATCATCGACAGTGCTCATCGAGGCGGCTCCGAATCGGGGAAAGCCGCATCGAATCAACCAAACGATCGCCTGTCACCCGCTGTCACATGAGTTCGGCGCCCTGTATAAAGGCGTCACAACCCAGCGCGAGGCGGGGTTGGCCGGCCGGTTGCGCTACGGGTATTGCTGCCGCGCGTGCAGCACGCTCACGATTTCCACGCAGTCCGACAGAACCCTGTAAACGACAATGTAGTTCGGATGCGCGACAAGTTCGCGCGTCCCCGGAACACGGCCTGGACGATACAGATAGGGGTGTTCGGAGAGCGGCAGAACGACGCTTTCGATCCGATCGCGCAGGGCCTCCGCCGCCGCAGGATTGAACTGCGCGATGTACCCGACGAGGGCATTCAGATCGTCCAGTGCGGCTGCGCGCCACCGTAGCGGCAGCATCACTCCGGCTTGCCGTTCTGCCGCGCCGCCTCGATCGTCGCCCGGACCTGGGCCATTGCCTCATCATGAGGCACGCTCGGCCGGGTATCGGCCATGCTGCCGCGTACCTTGGTCCGAAACCAACGGTCATAAGCCTCGGCCTCTTCGGTCGTGGCAAATTCCGAGACGAGGGGTGAAAGCTCTGCCATGGGGCCTTATAGCACCTGGCGGGCGCGCTGGCGACCAAAGCGGCCGGGGAAGCCAATGGTCTGTGATGGCCGGCACAGACGGCTCAACTCAAGCGATGCGCGCCAGCAGCGGCATCGCGGCATAGAGTACCAGGCCCAGCGCGATGACGCCGGCAATCCCGGCCGCGCAGACCGCCCATAGGCGGGCGTGCGCGGCCCCCCTGGCCGCTTCCTGCGCCTCGCCGACCAGGTGCGCGATCGCCGCCTCGGCCTGTGCCCGACCGCCTTCGATCGTGCTCGCCATCCGCTCCCGGGCATCCTTGGCCACGCCGTCGAGTCCCCCGGCGACCGCCGCAGCGACCCGACGCCCGAGTTCGCCATCCGCCGCGCCGAGCAGCTTGCCGACCTCTCCCTCCAAGGCTTTCCGATGACCGGTCAATTCCCGCGTGAAACCGCGGAATTGCTCATCCATGAGCCCGCGCGCCCGGTCCAACTGATCCGAGAGGATCAGGTCGTTGAGGAACGCGACCACCAGGACCGGGTCCTGGGCTGAGATTTTGATGCCATGCCTGGTTGCGAGCCTGGCGATCAGATCGTCCGGCGTCACAGCACCGCTGCCATCTTGGCGAACAGGTCGCGCCGGACCATCGAGAACCGCTGCCGTTCCATCACATTGAACGCCGACCCGTCCACGGCGGCCTTGAAGCTCACCCGCTTGCGCCGGAGATCCTGCAAGTCGCGCGCGAAGAGGTCGCTCGCCGGGGCGGGCAGGGGGACGATCCCGGAAACCCGGTCCTGGACCTTCCGATAGATGGCGGTGCGCTCGAACTCGACGCCCTCGACATCGACCTGGCCGTGCAGGGCGTTCAGCCAGACGATCGCCTTCACGTCGGCGGGCAGCGCCGCCATGATCTGCGCGAACCCATCCACCGTCTCGCCGACCGCATCGCCGCCGGCGATGATGATATGGACGAAGACCTGCTTGCCGGCGCCGAGCAGGACCTCGAAGACGCCCGACTGCGCGATGTAATTCATCAGGGGGATGAAGGTGGTGGCGCCGTTGTCGATGACCGCGCTGGCGCCGTCATCGAGCATCGCGATCATCATGCCGTCGAACGCCTTGGCGTTGATCGCCGAGCCCTCGAAGAGCTCGACCCGCCGCACCCCGAACTCGGTGTAGCTGGCGAAGGTCGGGTTCACGGGGTCGGTGTCGAAGCAGCGGAGATCGGCGATCCACTCGCCCAGGAACTCGGCGAGCAGGGTGGCGACGAACGACTTGCCCACCCCGCCTTTGCCCTGAATGACGAAATGCACCTCATTCTTCCGGGGCGTCGTCGCCGTGGGCGAGGCGTTTGAGGTCGGGGATTCTGGCGGTGAAGACGGGCTTGGCCGTGGGGTCGTCGGCGATGCCATGCTTCTCTCTCCATGCTTTCGAGCCCTTCGGCGGTTCCTTGGTCGTCTCCGGCGCCTGGGGCTCTGACGGCACGGGAGCGGATGGGGGAGGGGCGGCCGACGGGATGCCGGCGCCGCTCGCGCCAAGCCCTCCAATCGCGAGCCGGCGGGGCAGGCGCCCGCCGCGCGACCCTGCGGTGTTGGTGATCTCCCGGGCGACGTGGACCCGGAAACGCTCATAGGACGCCGGGATGCGCGCCTTGTGGCGCGCGTAGATGACCGTCAGGGGATGCCCCTCGACGAGCTCGCGCGCGATGATGTCCCGAAGTGCCCGAACGGCCACCCGGGCCGCTCCCCACACGTTTGGCGTCGTCGTCTTTGCCATGACCCACCAATAGCCTTCCGGCGGCGCGGTTTCAGTCAAAAGCTCGGGAGTACCATGTATATCCATCGGAGAAGCATAGGAACGGCGTGTATCTCCGGTGTGCCGCCGCCCGATATGGGCCTCGCGGGTGATCTACACGGTGCTCCAACTGCTTTCCTCTTGGAGTTTGATGGCAAGTTGGGCGTTTGCATACACAAACGCGGTCTGGCTTACTCGCCCTGCCGGGTCTCGACGTGAGGGCCGCGCTGCGCGCGGAGGGCCGCCAGGGCGGCCCGATGACGCCAAGGAAGAAGCGACGGAACGATGGACGAGGCGGCCCAGTCGGCGGGCGAGCAGACCGGGGAAGAGGGCGAGGTGGGGCCTCGCCGGCGCCGGCCGCGTCCGGAGGATGGGAGCCGGCGCGACCATGTGCTGCCGGCGATCCGGGTGACGGCCGCCGAGCGCGCGGCGATCGAGGCCGGGGCCGAGCGGGTGCAGATGAGCACCGCGGCGTACCTGCGGGCGCTTGGCCTCGGCCACGACCCGCCGAGCAAGGTTGACCTCCGCGCCATCCACGAGCTCGGCCGGCTGCGCGCCGACCTCGGCCGGCTTGGCGGGCTGCTGAAACTGTGGCTGACCGACCGGGCAGGGGAGGGGACCGAGGCAAGCAACGTGTCGCGCGTGCTCGCCGAGATCGAGCGGCGCCAGGCCGAGATCGAGGCCGCCGTGGTGCGGCTGTGATTGCGAAGATCGTCCCGACCCCGAAGGGCGGCGGCCGGTTCGGCAACCTCGGCGCCTATGTGGCGGCCGGCCGGCGCCGGGCCGCTGGTCTGGGCCCGGAAGGGCAGGGGGCGGAGTGGTCCCGGCTCGGGAGCTATGTGCTCGACCAGGCGCACGGCGGGGAGAAGGTCGCGGCATCCTGGACCCGGAATCTCGGGTCCGAGGATCTGGCGTGGGCAATCAAGATGGTGGAGGCCACCCAGGCCCTCGCCCGCCCGGGCGTCGGCGGGAAGGAGGGCAAGACGCTGCATATCGTCGTGTCGTTCGCGCCGGGCGAACGGCTCGACGTGGACACCATGAAGGAGATCGAGGAACGGCTCGCCCGGCGGCTCGGGCTTGAGGACCACCAGCGCATCGGCGGCATCCACCACAACACCGATTGCTGGCACATGCACGTCGCGATCAACAAGGTTCACCCCGAGACGCTGCGCACGGTGACGCCCTACCAGTCGCGCACCAAGCTTCGCGCCCTCTGCCGGGAGATCGAGCAGGAGCACGGCCTCACCCGGACGAGGCTGACCCGGGAGGTCGAGCGGTATCTCTCGGAAGGCGCGGCCAGGATGGAGGCCCACGAGGGCCGCGAGAGTTTCACCACCTGGGCGCGGGCGAAGGCCTCGGCCCCGTTGCTCGCGGCCCGCGACGCCGACCAGGGGTGGCAGGGCGCCCACGAGGCAGCGGCCCGCCTCGGCCTCGAAATCAAGCCGCGCGGCGCCGGCCTGGT
>JAKAZJ010000325.1 GCA_021826565.1 Pseudomonadota bacterium
CGTCGACCGGCTGGAATACGCCGGCGCTGGCGCCCTGCTCGCCCGGATCGAAGCGCTGAAGCAGCGGCTTGCGGCCGAGGGGCTGTTCGACGCCGCCCGCAAGCGGCGGATCCCGCTGCTGCCGGCCATGATCGGCGTGATTTCCTCGGAAAAAGGCGCGGTCATCCAGGACATCCGCACCACGCTGGCGCGCCGCTTTCCCCGGCCCGTGCTGCTCTGGCCGGTTCCGGTCCAGGGCGAGGGCGCGGCCGCCCGCATCGTCGCGGCGATCGAGGGCTTCAACGCGCTGCGCGCCGGCGGCCCGATTCCGCGGCCGGATATTCTGATCGTCGCCCGCGGTGGCGGCAGCCTGGAAGACCTGATGGCGTTCAATGACGAGGCGGTGGTCCGCGCCGTCGCCGCCAGTCATATCCCGGTGATTTCCGCGGTCGGGCATGAGACGGACACGACGCTGATCGATTTCGCTTCGGACCGTCGTGCTCCCACGCCGACCGCGGCGGCCGAGCAAGCGGTGCCGGCGCGTGCCGAGCTTGCCGCTGCCCTGGCCCAGACCGGAGCCCGGCTGGCCGGCGGGTTGAACCGCGCGGTGCAGGCGCGGCGCCTGTCGCTCGCGCGCGCCGAACGCGGCCTGCCCGACCTGCCCGCGCTGCTCGGCGCGGCGCGGCAGCGGCTGGACGACCGCGGCGAAAGGCTGCGTCTGGCGCTGCCCGGTTTGCTGCTCGCCCGCCGCGCCGGCCTGGAACGGGCTGCCACCCGCCTGCCAGATCTGCCGGGGCTGCTGACGGCCGCGCGCCGCGTCGCGGCCGAGGCCGGGACCAGGCTGGATCGCGCGCTGCCCGGGCTGGTGGAGCGGCGCCGCGCGGCGCTGGTGCTCGCAAGCCGGCAACTCGGCTACGCGCGTCACCAGGCAATCGCGGGCGTGCAGCGCCATGCTGGGGGGATCCTCGCGCGTCTGACACCCGCTCTGCTGGCCGCTCGGTTGCGCGAGGCGCGGGCGCGGGCGGAGGGTTCCGGCGCCCGGCTGGAGGCGGTGTCCCCGCTCGCGGTGCTGGCACGCGGCTATGCGCTGGTGACCGATTTGGCGGGGCACCCGCTGACCGCAGCGGCGGGCGTTGGGCCGGGCGCGCGGCTGCGCCTGCGCTTTGCGGATGGGGAGTTGGGGGCGGTGGTGGACGCGCGCGCGCGCGCCGGGGCCTCGGACGCAGGGGCCGGAGGTCGCCCAGGGCGTCCGGGTCAGGGGCTTCTGGGAGTGTGACTTTCGCGCCGCAGTTGTTGCGGCTATGCAAAACTTACCGGGCTGAGACCAGCGGTTTGCCTTGACGGCCGGGGCGGCGGAGCCTATTCCCGGTCCCGGTTGCAACGGTTTACCGTTGCGCCGGGTTTTTACGCACCCGACGGCTGCATCCGACATCCAGGGACCATCCACCCATGAACCTCAAGCTTCTCGGCGCCTTCGCCGCCGTCGCGCTGCTCGCGGCGTGCGCGAACAAGCCCGCCACCACCTCTGCCAATGGGGCCGGCGCGTCCGCCTCCACCGCCGGCCCGGCTCCGGGCAGCGAACAGGACCTGGTCGCCAATGTCGGCGATCGCGTGTTCTACGCGTTCAACCGGTCTACGCTGAACGCGTCGGGCAAGGCCACGCTGGACCGCCAGGCCGCCTGGCTGGCGAAATACCCGCAGGTGCAGGTGCTGGTCGCCGGCAATGCCGACGATCGCGGCACCGAAGAATACAACCTCGCGCTGGGGAACCGCCGTGCCAATACGGCGAAGGAATATCTGATCGCCAAGGGCGTCGCTGCCGCGCGGATCAAGACCATCAGCTACGGCAAGTCGCGCCCGGTGGCGCTCGGCGATAACGAGCAGGCTTGGTCGCAGAACCGCAATGCCATCACCTCGGTCCAGGGCTTCAACCCCCAGGGCAACTGAGGCCGAGCATTAATCGGTCTGCACTGGCGCATTCTCGATCGTCCTTCGGGACTTTGGGCGATGCGTCCGGCTTCCAGAGCGTCTCGGGGCAACCCGAGACGCTTCTTGTTTTTCGGGGCCGCTGTTTTTCTGCCGGTTGTCGGTGAGCCGGCGCCGTTTGATGTCGCATCGGTGATGTGGAGTCGGGCGGGCCGACCGTCGCGGCGCCATATTTGCCGGGTCTGATGCCAAAGCGCGCGCCTGGCGCCAGATCTGATCGGGAAGGAGGGTCGCATGTTGCTTCGGTTACCTCGGTGGCTGTTGCTGGGTGGATTGATGGCCTTACCCATGCTGGCGCCACCCCAAGCCGCGGCGCAGATCACCAGCCGGGAGGGGATCGCGCTTCGCGACGAAATCCTGGAACTGCGCCACGAGGTGGACGCGCTGCGCGCGCAGATGCCGGCGAACGGGTCCTATCTGGGCAACACCGAGCCGGCCACTTCTTCGTCCGGCAACAGCTCCGACATCGTGGTGCATCTGTTGGGGCGGATGAACACGCTGGAAGACGAAATCCGCCACATGCGCGGACAAATCGACGAGCTGAAGAACGACCAGCAACAGCAGATCGCCGATCTGAACAAGAAGATCGAGGATCTGAAATTCGAGGTTGAGAATCCGGGCGCGGCCGGAACGCTGCCCGCCGCGGCGCCGCCGGCGCCTTCCCATGCGGCGCCTTCCCATGCGGCGCCTTCGTTCCCCACGCGCCCGCCCGCGCCGGCCGCCCACGCCGCCAGCCCGATCGCCGCCGCCCGCGCCGCCCTGGCCCGTCACGACTATGCCGCGGCGGAGCGGATCGCGCACACGATCGTGGCGCGCCGCGCCGCCCCGGACGCGCCCGAGGCGCAGTTCATCCTGGCCGAGGCCCTGTCCGGCCAGCACCAGTGGTCGCGCGCCGCCATCGCCTACGATGACGCCTATAATCGCGCCAAGCGTGGGCCGCACGCTGCGCCCTCGCTGCTCGGGCTGGCCGCCTCGCTGGCGGCAATCAACGAAAGCCGCGCCGCCTGCGAAACCCTGGGCGAATTGCGCCAGCAATTTCCGCGTGATGCCCACGCGATGGCGGGCAACATTGCCGCGGTCGCGCGCCGCGCCCGCTGCCGCTGAGGCCGCCATGGGGGCGGGCGTCGCGCCGTCCGCCTTCGCCGCCCGCATCGAGCGGCTCGGTCCGTTTCCCGCGGACGCGCGCTTCGCCGTGGCGGTTTCGGGCGGTGGCGACAGCCTGGCCCTGGCGGTACTGGCCCGGACCTGGGCGGCGTCGCGCGGCGTGTCCCTGCGGGGCCTGATCGTCGATCATGGTTTGCGTCCCGGCGCCGCGGCCGAGGCGGAAATGGCGGCGGCACAGCTCGCCGCGCTGGCGATCCCAGCGCAGATCCTGCTCCTGACCGGGCTGGCTCCCGGGCCCGGCCTGGCCGCGCGCGCACGCGCAGCGCGGTACGCGGCCCTGGAAGCGGCCGGCGTGGCGGCGGGCGTTACCCATTTGCTGCTTGGCCATCACGCCGCCGACCAGGCCGAGACGCTGATCCTGCGTGCGCTCGCGGGCAGCGACGTTGCGGGGATGGCGGGCATGGGCGGCGCAGTCCGGTGGGGAAGGCTGTGGCTCTTGCGTCCGCTGCTGGATTTGTCGCCGTCCGCCCTGCGCGCGACCCTGACCGGCGCCGGCATTCGTTGGAGCGAGGACCCCAGCAACGCCGATCCCGCCGCCACCCGTGCCCGGCTACGTGCCCACCGCGCCGATCGCGCCGGGACCGGCTTTGCTACCAGGGCCCTGCGCGCCGCCGCCGCCGCCACCGGGGCCGCCCGCGCCGTCGCCGAAGCCGAGGCCGCCGACTACCTGGCCCGCTGCGCGCCGTTGCGCGCCGAGGGGTATGCGCTGCTCCCGGGCGGCCCGGTACCACTGCCGGCACTGGCCTG
>JAKAZJ010000326.1 GCA_021826565.1 Pseudomonadota bacterium
CGGAACGAAATGATAGGCGACATAGGCAACCAGCGCGAGCGGCACGGTGAGCAGCAGGTTCGGTACCAGTCCGCTGATGAAATAGAACCCGAGATCGCCAAGGAGCTGCTTGCCAGCAAGTTTCCGACGGCGGACCGCGAACAGGCGCTCGAGCGGCAGGAAGATGACGGCGATGATCAGCAGCCAAAGCGCGAGCCGGGCCACGCTCAGCGCGTCTGCTACCAGATGCGGGTGATCGCGCAGGAACAGGGGCACGGGGTTACGTCGCCGCGGCGGTGATTCAGGCCGGTGTCGCCGGCCGATTGCGCCGGCGCAGCTTTACGCCGCCCAGGGCCAGCAGACCGACACCGAAAAGCGCCAGGCTGGACGGCTCCGGCACCGGCGTGCCGAGGCCGGGCGGTGCCTGAACCCCGGTGAGGAAAGCGATCGGCGGCAGGTTGACGGTGCTGCCGTTGTCGCCCCAGGCGAGGAAGCTCAGCAGATCGGTCGGGGCGTCGGCGGTCAGATTGACCGAGACATATTGCCATCCCACGGTCTGCTGGTACGCAACCGACATCAACGGCGAGGCCACGACGCTCGCGGTCACGTCGGCGTTGGAATAGACGTCCGTCGCCCCGTAGAGCGGATCCGTCGGGCCGCCGGTCGTGGTGCTTAACCCCGAGGTGCCGAGCGAGACGATCCAGCGATTCGTCGTCGGAATCGCCTGACCATTGATAAGGCCGAACCCGGCCTGCTCGCTGGCGCCCTGGTAGAAGGTCAGCGTGTAGGTCTGGCCTTTCGTCAAGCCGGTCACCATGTAGCTGAATCCGCCTTCATATTGCGGATTGCCATCGGCTTCGACGTAGTTGCCGACATAGGAGCCCGTGGGATTGCCGTAGGTCTGAAGATAGGTCTGGTCGGCGGCCTGCTGGCCGGGCGTCGTGCTGTCGATGAAGATCAGCCCGCTCCCGCCGGTCCATCCGGCCGGATTGACGGAAGCGAAAGTACCCTTCGGGGACGTTCCGTTGACCGTGTTGAAATCGAGATTGATCAGATTAGGCAGCGCGGGATAAGCGAATGCCGGGCGCGCCAGGCACGACCACAGAAGCACCGATGCTCCCAACACCACGGACTGCCGGAATCGCATGAGTCTTACACCTTCTCGAGCGCTTTGGATGACGGATCAGGAATAAGCGTCGCGGACTTTCAAAAAGGTTATGCTCCGAAGCGCCAACGATTCCGCTCGCCCGCCTTGACAGGCCGCAGCTCCGGCAGCGTGCTGAGGCAAATCACAGGAGGAAGCGATGCCGGTCCTGACCCGCCCCGATGGCGAGATCCACTACCAGACCCATGGCGCGGGCTTTCCCGTGCTGTTGTTTGCCCCCGGCGGGCTACGCTCGCGCATGGCGATGTGGCCGGCGCCGGCCGGCGGTCCGCCGCGGTCCTGGGTGGATTGGCCGCGCGCGCTGGCCGCGGCGGGGTTCACCACCGTCGAGATGGACCAGCGCAATGCCGGGGCATCGGTCACGGCGATCGAAGCCGATCACGGCTGGCATAGCTACGCCGCCGATCACCTGGCGCTGATGGATCGGCTGGGCCATCACCGCTTTGCCGTGCTGGGCGGGTGCATCGGCGGCAGCTTCTGCCTGAAGGTGATCCAGGCCGCGCCGGCGCGGGTGAGCTGTGCGGTGCTGCAGAACCCGATCGGCCGGCATCCCGAACATCCCGCGTATTTCCCGGAAAGCCACGCGGAATGGAGCGCCGAGCAGATCGCCGCGCGCCCCGATCTGGACCCGGCGGCGCTGGCCGGGTTCGGGCGCAACATGTGGCCCGGCGATTTCGTGTTCTGCGTCGATCGCGCTTTCGCCCGAACCTGTCCGGTGCCCACGATGCTGCTGCCCGGCACCGACATCCCGCATCCGGCCGCGACCAGCACCGAACTCGCGGCGCTGCTGCCGGGGGTCGAGGTGCTTGTTGACTGGCGCGGCCCCGCGCATCTGGCCGCGCAGCACGATCGCGTGGTGGCGTTCCTGCGCCGTCACGTGCCGGTTTGAGCGGGCTTCCCCGCGGCGCCGGACCGCGCTTCACTGCCGCGCTTGCGCAGGAGACACGTCATGCAGATCACGCCCACCGGCCAGACCCTCGGCGCCACCGTCACCGGCATCGACCTCGCGCGCCGGGTTGATGCCGAGGCTACGGCGACGATCGTCGCCGCCCTCGGCGCCCATGGTGTGTTGTGCTTCCCGGGTCAGGACCTGGATGCCGCGGCGCTGGCCGATTTCGGCGCCCGGTTCGGCACCTTGGAAGTCAACGTCGCCGCCGCCGCCGACGCGGCGCTGCCGCAGGTGATGGTGCTGTCGAACATGAAGGACGCGGCGGGCCGCGCGCTCGGCCTGGGCGATGCCGGGCAGGGATGGCATACCGATATGTCGTATTCGCGTGATATCGCGCTCGCCAATATCCTCCACGCCCGCCATGTGCCGCGCCGCCATGGCAAGCCATTGGGGGAAACGCAGTTCCGCAACATGCACGCCGCCTATGACGATCTGCCGGACACGCTGAAGACGCGTCTGGCCGGTCGCACCGCGACCCATGATTTCGTGAAATTCTGGGACATGATGCGCGCCCGCCCCGGCTCGCAACGGGGCCCGCTGACGCCGGAGCAGCGGGCGAAGAAGCCGCCGGTGTCGCAGCCGATCTTCCGCCGCCATCCGGTGACGGGGCGGATGGTGCTGTATGCCAACCCGGGCTACGCGATCGCGATCGACGGCATGGACCCGCAGGAATCCGGCGAGATCCTGGATTTCCTGTTCCGCCACCAGGACCGCGCCGACTACCTGCACGCGCATCGCTGGACCGAGGGCGACGTGCTGATGTGGGACAATATCGGTACCATCCACAACGCCGTCGCCGATTACCTGCCCGACGAGCCGCGCTTCATGCTGCGCGTGCAGGTGATGGCCGACCGCGTCGCCCTGGCGGAGGCCGCGTGATGGCCCCGTTCATGGGCCAGCGTATCGCCATCACCGGCGGGGCGGGCGGGATCGGCGTCGCGACGGCGCGGCTGTTCCTGGAGGGTGGCGCGCATGTGCTGCTGATCGACCGCGACGCAACCCGGCTGGAGGCCGCCGAGCGGACTCTCGGCACGGCGCGGATCGCCGCCTGGCGGTCCGATCTGGACACGCCTGCGGCCTGCGCCACGGCGCTGGACCAGGCCGGCGGGAAGGTCGCGGCGCTGATCCATCTCGCGGGGTTGTTCGAATTCGATCCGCTCTCGCCCGAGGATCATGGCGTCTGGGACCGCGCCATCGCCGCCAACCTGACGAATGCCTACGACATGGCGGTGGCCTTCATCCCGCGCGCGGCCGAACCGGTCGGGGACCGGGGCGCGGCGCGGATCGTGTTCGCCAGTTCGCTGGCGTTCCGTCGCGGCAGCCCGGACCGGGCGGCGTATGCGGCGGCGAAGGGCGGACTGGTGGGGCTGACACGGTCGCTGGCGCGCAAGCTGGCGCCCGCCGTGCTGGTGAATGCGGTGGCGCCTGGGATCATCGATACGGCGATGGCGGCGGGACTGATCGCGGCGCGCGGGCAGCAGGGGGCTGCGGATGTGCCGCTCGCCCGATTCGGCCGGCCGGAGGAAGTGGCCGGGGTGATCCGTTTCCTGTGCTCGGCCGATAGTTCCTATGTGACCGGGCAGACGATCACGGTGGACGGGGGCATGACGAACGCCTGACGCTGCTCCCCCCGCCTTGCCGCCCGCTCGGTCCGCCCCTATGCGGGCGAGGCCCACCCTACCCGAGGCGCGCATGGCCGGCTGGCAGTTCTGGATCGATCGCGGCGGCACGTTCACCGATATCGTCGCCCGCGCCCCTGACGGACGCCTGTCCACGC
>JAKAZJ010000327.1 GCA_021826565.1 Pseudomonadota bacterium
GGATCGCATCTTGCCCGATTCGCGCGCCGGCGCCAAAGGAAACATGACCGACCGCGACAAGGATCACCGAATGCCCCGCCTGCGCGCCGTCGCCGTGTTCTGCGGGTCCCGCGAAGGGACCAATCCGGCGTTCCGGACCGCCGCCGCGGCGCTGGGAAGGGGCCTCGCGCTGGCCGGGATCCGCCTGGTCTATGGCGGCGGCGGCAACGGGCTGATGCGCGTGCTGGCGGATGGGGCACTGGCCGCCGGGGGCGCGGTCACCGGCGTGATGCCGGCGTTTCTCCGCCGGCTGGAAGTGGCGCATCCGGGCGTGACCGATCTGATCACCACCGATTCCATGCACCGGCGCAAGCAGATCATGACCGATCTCGCCGACGCCTTCGTGACCTTGCCGGGCGGGCTCGGCACCCTGGATGAGACGGTGGAGGCGCTGACCTGGCGCCAGCTTGGGCTGCACGCCAAGCCGGTGATCCTGTGCGACATCGCGGGCTCCGCTTCCCCCCTGATCGCGGCGGTGGAAGGCGCGATCGCGCAGGGCTTCGCCGATCCCGGATTGCGCGACTTCCTGCGCGTGACACGCGACGTGGCCGAGACGCTGGCGCTGCTCGGCGCCGGCGGATTTTGACAGCGCCGGCGCGTGGGGTTCTGCTGGCGGCATCGGGCGGGAGGACAAAATGCGACCCTTGGAAGGCTACCGCGTGCTGGCGCTGGAACACGCGGTGGCGGCGCCGATCTGCACCCGCCACCTGGCCGATTTCGGCGCCGAGATCATCAAGATCGAACGCCCCGGCGGCGGCGATTTCGCGCGCGGCTACGACCGCTTCGTGCATGGCCAGTCCAGCTTCTTCGTCTGGCTCAACCGCGGCAAGCGCAGCGTCACGCTGGATGTGAAACACCCCGAGGGGCGGCGCGTGCTGGACCGGCTGGCGGGCGAGGTCGATGTGGTGGTGCAGAACCTGGCCCCGGGCGCGGCGGCGCGGCTCGGCCTGTCCTGGCCGGCGCTGTCGGCGCGCAACCCACGGATGGTGCTGTGCGACATCTCGGGCTACGGCGCCACCGGCCCGTTCGCGCACAAGAAGGCGTACGATCTTTTGATCCAGGCCGAATCCGGCCTGATCAGCATGAGCGGCACGGCCGACACGCCGGCACGGGTCGGCATTTCCGTCGCCGATATCGCCACCGGGATGTATGCGCAGACCGCGGTGCTGGCGGCGCTGCTGCGGCGCGAACGGACCGGGGCCGGGGCGCATGTGTCGGTGGCGATGCTGGATGCGCTGGCGGAATGGATGACGCATCCGATGTATCGCTGGGCGTTCGATGCCAGCCTGACCCCGCGCGAACCCACCAGCCATCCGCTGCTGGCGCCGTATGGCGCGCATCGCACCGGCAACGGCCAGGTGATCTTCGGGCTGCAGAACGAGCGGGAATGGATGACATTCTGCGAGCGGGTGATGGAACGCCCCGCGCTGGCCACCGATCCGCGCTTCGCCGGCAACCTTGCCCGCGGCCAAAACCGCGACGCGCTGACCGCCGAGATCGAGGCGCTGCTGACGACCATGACCACCGATCAGGTGGTGGACCGGCTGGATCGCGCCGGTATCGCCAATGGCCGGCTCAACACCGCGCGCGAGATCTGGGAGCATGAGCAACTGGCCGCGCGCGATCGCTGGCGCGAGGCCGCGACCGAGGCCGGGCCGGTGCGCGCGCTGCTGCCGCCGGTGACCTTCGCCGATCAGGAGGCGCCGATGGGCGCGGTGCCGGCGCTGGGGGCGGATACGGATGCGGTGCTTGGGGGGTTGGGGTTCGACGTGGCGGCGTTGCGGGCGGCAGGGGCGGTGTAACCGGCGTGTCGGCGCCCGATTCCACCCGGCATTACGACAAGGGCGAGCGCCGATTCAAGCATGTCGGCGCCACCAAACGGCCCGAGTTCCGCTTCGTGCGCAACAACCCGAAACATGTGATCGGGCTCTGCCCCGCCGATGTTCCGCCGGCCGAACGCGATCGGCTGCTGGCCGCAGCGATTCCCGCCTCCCGGTCGCCACAGCCGGTGCCGCGGCTTTATGCGGTTCATCAAGGCGCGATCTACGAGGCCCGCAGTTCCGACTGGGGGCGGTCCTATCATGCCTACCCGTTCCGCGGTAAGCTTACCGCCACACTTCTCGCGGCGCTCGCGGAGATGGCGGAACAGGAAGGCTGCATCGACGCATTCCACGCATGGGTGCGCGCGCATATCCAGGGGCATGGCCGTTGAGTACCCTCGCTTTCGACCTGAAGCCGCTACCGGGGCCGGATCGTGCCGCCAGCGCCTGGCTGACCGTCCGGCTTGACGGGACGCCGATCTGGCCCAGCCATGGCGAAGCGGACGCGGCGATCGACATCCCGCTCGACGATCTGTTGTCGCAGCTGGCCGCGTTCTGGCAGCCTTTGCTGCTGGAACAGACCTACCCGCTCGCGCTGAACCCCGACCGCCCCGGCGCACTCCGGGCCGAGGCGCGACGCCGTTGGACCGCCGCCCCAGCCGCGCAAGCCGCAGCCGAGGACGAGATCCTGGAGTCGTTTCAGGACGCTCACGATCTTTCTCGCGCGTTCGGCGGATTGTACGAGCTTCCGCCGTTCTGGCTGATGCGATGCGGGGACAGCATGGCGGTCGATACAGACCGGGTCGAGGCCATGGTGCCGTTCCCGCACGCCCTCGCGGTGCTGACCGAGCTCGGCGACACCCTCGCCAAGCGGCTGCGGGCGGCTGGCGAGACCCGCTGGGGCGCGCTCCTCGACGCCTGGAGCCGACGCGGTCAAGCCGAGCCGATCCAATTGCTCGCGTGGACCACGGGCCTTGCGCAGGACCGGGCCGCCACGCTGGCGGCGGACGGGCTGCTGACCGCACCGGACAGTCTGGATGCCGCCTTGATCGACGACGACCCGCTGCGGCTGGCCGCCCGTATGGCCGGCGCGCTGCCGCCCCCGCAGCTACGTGCGGTTCTGGCCCGGGTGCGCTTGCTTCCGCCGGTGGCGGCGCCGGGGCTCGAGGAGCTTGCGGCAGCGGCGCGGGCGTTATTTGCCCTCCTGGATGCTCCCGATCTCGCGCCATACGAGCAGGGCGTGAGGATCGCCGGGCTGGCCCGGGGGAGTGCGGGGCTCGACCCGGACGCCGGGGTCGATGTGTTTTCCTTCTGCCGCCAGCTCGGGATCGCGATCCACACCGAGCCGCTGGAGCCGGACACGCTGGATGCGCTGGCGATTGCTGGTGGCGGCCACGGTCCGGCGGTGCTGCTCAACCCCGCCAGTCGCCGTCATACCGCCGGTCGCCGTCATACCGCCGCCCGCCATCCGGCCGGAAACGGCAGCCTTCGGGTCAGCCTCGCGCATGAACTCTGTCATCTGCTGGCCGACGCGGGGCCGGCGCTGGCGGCGGTCGAGATCCTGCAAAGCCGGATGCCGGCGCGGGTGGAACAACGCGCCCGCGCCTTCGCCGCCGAGTTCCTTCTGCCGGCCGCCGCCGCCGCCCGCGTCTGGTCCGATCAGGGCCAGCCGACCGAGCGCGAGGGCCTCGCCCAGGTCATCGACCGCCTGTGCCGCCGGTTCGGCGTCACCCGCAGCGTCGCCGCCTGGAAGCTCCAACACGGCGCGGCCGAGCTTGGCGCCGATCTGGAAGCGATGCTGACCGAGATCGTGCCGCAGCGCTGAGAGTTTGTGAAGGAAGGCCCGCCAGCCGCCGGAATCGGACAAAACCCGAGCGATCCCAGCGGGCGTTCATTCGCAAGGTCGATTGCTTTTCAAGCGTTGAGATTGCGCGCCACCACGGCCTCGGGCAGCGTCCGCCCATGGCCCTGTCCCTCAACGAGATTCGCGCCCGCGCGGCG
>JAKAZJ010000328.1 GCA_021826565.1 Pseudomonadota bacterium
ATGGCGGCGCGTTGCCTGGATCGGCCAGCGCTGCTAAACCCGAGGCGTCGGAGCGTAGCGCAGCCTGGTAGCGCATCAGTCTGGGGGACTGGGGGTCGTGGGTTCAAATCCCGCCGCTCCGACCATTCGAGGAACGGCCTGGAACTCGGCTGGCCCGCGCGACATTAGTGGATTGTTCCGAGAATCCTGCTAACCCGAGCGACCGGCGTGACAGCTCTGTGCGGGCATGGGAACGATCGAATTGGCGCGAGGTTCCGGACGTATCCCTCAATTGCCGGCGCTGACCGCGATCCGCGGACTGGCGGCATGGTGGGTCGTGCTCTATCATTTTCGGGAGAATTTTCCCGACCACGTGCCCGATGCGCTTTTGAGCTTCGTCAATAAAGGTTATCTCGGCGTCGATCTGTTTTTCGAGCTGAGCGGTTTCGTCATTGCTCTGAACTATTACGACCGATTCGATCGTGATTTTTCCTTCGTCCGTTACGGAAAATTCCTCCTTGTCCGGCTCGCGCGCGTCTATCCTCTGCACGCTTTCATGATGTTCGCCTTCATCGCCAACCCGGTGGCGATATGGCTGTTCTCATCGCATCGGATCGAAAACGGGGCCTACGGGTTAGGCTATTTCATCCTCAGTCTGGGCCTCGTCCAGAATTGGGGCTTCGTCGATCGGCTGGCATGGAACATTCCGGCTTGGTCCATCAGCACCGAGTGGTTCGTGTATCTAGTCTTCCCGATCATCGTGCTGGGCTTGGAAATATTTGGCCGTTCGAGGGTGGTGGCCGGGCTGGCGATCGGGCTGCTGCTCTCGCTTCTGGCAGTGGGCGGGGCGATGACCGGTGGCCTCGGGGCGGACATACCTCATTTCGGGCTGATCCGTTGCGTTCTCGAGTTTGCCACCGGCGTCCTGCTGTTCCGCATCTCGGCCGCGTTCTCGCACGACGGTCCCGCGCTGCTTCCCGGCGCGCTCGCGGTGGTCGTCTTTGCCCTCTATTCCACACTCTCGCCCCCAGATTTTGTCGCCGTCCCGTTAGGGTTCGCGCTCCTCATCGCCGCAATCGCGCCACAGGCCGGGCTGCCCGCCCGTCTGCTGTCGGTGCGCATCATCGAGCAGATCGGCCTCGTTTCCTATTCGACCTACCTGCTCCACTTCTTCGTGCGTGACTGGGTCAAGTTCCTCATGGTTTCGCCTGGGCCGCAGCCCTTGGGGCCGACGCTCGCTTATCTCGCCGCGACCCTTATCGGCTCGGTCATCCTCTATCGGCTGATCGAGATGCCGGGGCGGAGGGCACTACGGCGCCTCGTCGAGCGAGGTGGCGAGACGCGGTTGCCGTCATCAGGTCCGCTCGAGGCCAGTCCGAGTTGACAACTCTACATCTGCGTCGGCGGTCAGAGCCGGGGCATTGCGGCGCGGTAACACTTGGCTGCGCCCACGCAGCTCGCCCCCGCCTTCCATGGCGCGCCGGGTGTATTCGCGCAGCGAAATAGTCATCGCAAACAGAAAATAGAACATTGGTTGAAACCCGACGCCGATGAAGGCGCTGCAGGCGACGAAAGTCAGAAGCGCGCCTTGCAAGGCCCGGGCCATTCCGAGCGACCATGCAAAGTCGGGCCGGTCGCGGGTGCGCTTCGCGACGCCGCGCAGGGTAACGAGGGACGTGGCAATCAGGCTCACGAACAGGCCCAGGCCGACCCAGCCCTGCTCGCCGAGCACTTCGAAATAGGCGCTGTGAAAGGCGATCGTGTGCGGCGGCGTGTCCGCCGTCTCGTTGGGGAACTGGATGCGATCGATCCGATAGACATCGAACCCGCCGCCGAGCGGATGGTGAAGGGCGTAGTCGAAGGTCCACTTCCACACCAGGATGCGCCCGAGCGCGGAACTTTCGGAGTCGAAGGTCTGCACGGTGGACATGCGCTCGATCCAACGCTGCGACGTGATGCCGCCGGCGGCGAGCACCACCACCGCTGCAATCACGCCGAAGAGCAGCTTGCGCCGCGCATGCCACCACAGATGCCCACCCATCACCGCCGCGCCCACTAGGGCGGTACGCTCGTAGGTTCCCACCGCAGCGGCGATCGACAGCGCGATCGCCCCGACATAGCCGAGTGAGGTGAGCGGCGAGCGCGGGATGATCCGCCCGTGCTGGCGGAGGAAAATAAAAATCGGCACCATCATCAGGCTGATCGCCGCCAGAGTGGAGCCCTCGGCGAACCCGGAATTCCCGGCTACGAGGCCGAGTGCGTGGCCGTAGCCACCCCCGGACAGGATCGTCTTCGCACCGACCGGCAGGGTGTTGGCGCTTAGCGCCAGCAACCAGATTAGCGCGAAGGCCTCGATCTGGATCGAGGAGCGAAACACGTAGGGGATGAACGCCGAGAAGACGATTGTCTTGAACGCCCAGTCCCACTTGATCCAGGCCGGATCAGGTACTTCGGCCCAGCTCGTGGTCAGGGTCACCCAGACCGCGAACAGCAGCGTCAGGACCAATTGCGCCGAAGGCTTCGGCGGAAATCGGCGATCAAGTACGAAATAGCCACCGATCGCGGCGACCGCCATGATCATGGAAACCGGCAGCTCGGTCAGGATCGAGTAACTGACGTCCTGCGGCCTGAACCCATCGACCCAGATATAGCCCAGACTGAACACGAAGGGTGCGGCAAAGCCCGTGGCGAGGAAAGCCACGAACACGAAAAACAGCAGAAGGCTGCGGATCACCGTCCCCGATCCCTTTGCTGGCCCGGTCGCGGACGCTGCTTCAGCCTCTGCGCTTGGGATGCTTGGCGTTTAGTGGCATCCTCGCCGCCGGTGTCACCGCCGCGTTCGGGCGTCCCGACGGGGTCGAACCAGCCGAGCTGGGTATCGAGCAGGATCGCGCGCACGATGATCCAGAGAGCCAGAACGACGTTCGAGAGGATGACGAGATTATCAATCATTTCCGTAGACCAGCGACGTTGGCGACGGGATCTTCCCGGCGGCGCGGCTCGCTTCCCGTCGACCCATCATGCGGCCCAAGGGTCAAGTTTCGGTTCACTGCACGCCGATGTTCCACATCGGGTCCGGCGGCGGTGCCTTCGCACCCAAGGAGGGCGCATTCTCGTTCAGCCATGTCAGCGCGCGTTTCGCCTCCGGCGAGCCTGTGGCACTCACCGCTGCGGCCAGCGCCGCCTGATCGAGCTGGAGGATCATCGGCGTCGCACTGCCCCATTCCTTGCCGCCGCCGCTGCGCTTGCTCGTTACCTCCATGCGGCCGACATCGGCCCAACTCGTATAGGGGTGGAACTGATCGCCCGGAAACGGGTAGGTAAACAAAATATACTCGGCGCCGTCCTTGGCGTGGAACCCTTTGTCTTCGCTCAGAAACCGGCCGGCCAGGAAGTTGATCTGCCACTCCAGAAGCTGCTTCGCACCGGGAACCTGTTGCCGCGCGGCGAGGGCAATCGTTGTCACCAGGTAATCCTGCTGCCAGGGCGCGATGTAGCCGTGATCATCCCCGTAGGTCCCGAGCACCCAACCATGTACCTCGCCCTGTTTGGAGTGCGCGGCCTGGTCGAGCAGGTAATCGATGTTGTTCTTCGTGATTTCGACGAAATATCGCTTCATTGGCGAATCGTCGGGGTTGGCGAAGGCCGCCTCGACGATCTCGCGCAGGCTCCAGGCGCTGGCCCGCACCTGCGACTGGAAATTGGCGACGATGCCCTTGCCGTTCAGCCGCGGCGCGTTCCACGTCGCCAGGATCGACCACGAGGCCTGGGCGTTGAGTTGATCCAGCCGGTAGTGGTTGCCCGTCAGCAGATAGGGGATGTAGCTGAGGTCGGGCTGATGTGCCGGGTCAGGACTCCAGCCGGTACCTTTTTCGTCGA
>JAKAZJ010000329.1 GCA_021826565.1 Pseudomonadota bacterium
CCGGGTCGGGTCAGCGCCGCATTCCGGTCCCGCGCGGCAAGCTGCTGGGTGGGTCGTCCTCCATCAACGGCATGGTGTTCGTGCGCGGCCAGGCGCAGGATTATGACAGCTGGGCGCAGCTCGGGAATCGCGGTTGGAGCTATCGCGACGTGCTGCCGATCTTCCGCGACATGGAAAGCTATCAGGGCGCCGGCGAGGAAGAATATCGCGGTCGCAACGGTCCCCTGAAAGTCAGCGAAAACAACGAAACCGGCCCGCTCTATGACGCGCTGATCCAGGCCGCGGGAGAAGCCGGCATCGCCCCCACCAAGGATTATAACGGCGCCGCGCAGGACGGGATCGGGATGACCCAGACCACGATCCGCTCAGGCCGGCGAATGAGCACCGCGGTCTGCTACCTCGATCCCGCGCGTGGGCGGCCCAACCTCACGATCCGCGCCAACGCGCTGACCGAATGCCTGCTGCTCGAGGGCAAACGCTGCGTCGGGGTGCGCTATAGCCTGGGCGGAGAGCAGCGCGAGGCCCGCGCCAACCGCGAGGTCATCGTCAGCGCCGGCGCGATCAATTCGCCGCAACTCCTGGAACTGTCCGGGATCGGCCAGCCGGAGCTGCTGGCCCGGCTCGGGATCGAAATCCGCCATCCGCTGAAGGGCGTGGGGGAGAATCTGCGCGATCATTACGCCCCACGGATGAAATGGGCGGTGCCGGGATCACTCGGGCTGACCTATAATGACAAGGCGCGCGGACTGGGCCTGGTGTGGCAGGCGCTGCGCTATGCGATCACCGGCAAGGGGCTGCTCGGGCTGCCGGCCTCGCCGGTCCGCGCCTATGTGCGCACCCGCCCGGGGCTCGATGCGCCGGATGCGGGGATTTCCTGGGTTCCGTTCCTGATCGATCCGAATTTCAAGCTGGCGAAGAAATCGGGAATGACGGCGATCATGCACATCCTGCGCTCGGAAAGCACCGGCAGCATCCACGTCACCGCGGCCTCGCCACACACCAAACCGGCGATCCGGTTCAACTTCCTGTCCGCGCAGCTGGATCGCGAGGTCACGCTGGCGGCAATGCGGATCACGCGCCGCATCATGGCCGCCCCGGCGCTGGCCGGGATCACCGGCGACGAAATCGCCCCCGGCACGCGGCTACAGAATGATGACGAACTGCTGGACTGGGTCAGGGGAAATGCCGAGACCGCGTATCACCCGGTCGGTACCTGCAAGATGGGCAACGACCCGATGGCGGTGGTGGACGCGGAGCTGCGCGTGCATGGGATTGATGGGTTGCGGGTCGCCGATGCCTCGATCATGCCGACCTTGACCTCGGGCAACACCAACGCGCCGTCGATCATGATCGGCGAGAAGGCGGCGCGGATGGTGCTGGCGGCGGCGTGATCCGCCGGTCCTGAGCACGCGATCCGCCGACCATGTCCGGCCACCAGAACGGGAGTGAAACCATGCCGATCATCGATTCCCAGGTCCACGCTTACGAGCGCAACCATCCCGGCCGCCCCTGGGCCGGTTTCCTGCACGGTCCGGCCGAGGCCACCGGCGATCAGATGGTCGCGGCCATGGACGAGGTCGGCGTGGACGGCGCGATCCTGGTCTCGCCGTACGCGATGTATCGCCACGATGCGCGCTACGCGCTGGAGGTCCATGCCAGCCATCCCGGGCGGTTCGGGCTGGTGAAGCCGGTGAACCCGGCCGATCCCGCGGTGGACGAAACGATCGCGGCGTGGAAGGCCACCCCGGGCGCGGTCGGGATCCGCATCCTGCTCAATGCCGATGTCACCGGCGATCCCGCGGACCCGGGCATCGGCCGGGTTCTGGCTTCGGCCGGGCGGCACGGGCTGCCGGTCAATCTGCTGTGCTGGGGCAGGCTCGATCAGGCGCGCGCGATGGCGACGGGCCATCCCGGCACACGGATCGTGATCGACCATCTGGGGTTGCAGCAGCCGTTCGAGCCGCCGGTGCCCGCGGTGCCCTTCGCGCAGCTGCCGGAGCTTCTGCAACTGGCGGCGCTGGACAATGTGGTGGTCAAGATCAGCGGCGCTTGCACCCTGTCGCGCGAGGCGTTTCCGTATCGCGACATCTGGGATCCGCTGTGGCGGATCTTCGACGCGTTCGGACTGGAGCGCTGTCTGTGGGGCACCGATTGGACCCGCGCAGTCCTGCTGTTGACCTACCGCCAGGGCGTGGATGCGTTCCGCCTCAGCGAGCGGCTGTCCGACAGCGACCGGGCGATGCTCATGGGGGAGGCGCTGCGGCGGGTTTACAACTGGGCGCCGCACCCGGGCTGATTGGTCGGAGCGGCGGGATTCGAACCCACGACCCCCAGTCCCCCAGACTGATGCGCTACCAGACTGCGCTACGCTCCGACCATGGCGGTTCCCTACCAGCGCCGGACGGCACTGACAATCCGCGGCACATGCCCGGCCCCGGCACCCGCCGCCCGTGCCTGGACTCCATCCGTCGCCTGCGGCATGTCCCGACGGCGTCATTCCCCGCCCCAGGACCCGTCATGGAAACCGTCATCGCCGCTCTGCGCGCCCGCCTGGGCGAGCGCCTGTCCACGGCCCGCGCGGTGCGCGAACACCACAGCCATGGCGAGGGCCTGCCCGCCATCGGAGTGCCCGACGCGGTCGCCTTTCCCAACGACGCCGACGAGGTCGCCGCGATCCTGGCGCTGTGCCACGCGGCCCACGTGCCGGTGGTTCCGTTCGGCTCCGGCACCTCGCTGGAAGGCCATGTTGCCGCGATCCAGGGCGGCGTCAGCGTTTCGATGGCCAACATGGATCGCATCCTGGCGATCTCGCCGGAGGCGCTGGATTGCCGCGTCCAGGCCGGCGTCACCCGCAAACGCCTGAACGAGGAGCTGCGCGGCCACGGGCTGTTCTTCCCGGTCGATCCCGGCGCCGACGCCTCGATCGGCGGCATGGCGGCCACCCGCGCCTCCGGCACCGCCGCGGTGCGCTACGGCACGATGCGTGAGGCGGTGCTGGGGCTGACCGTTGTGATGCCGGACGGACAAATCGTCACCACCGGGGGACGGGCGCGAAAATCCGCCGCCGGACTTGATCTGACCCGCCTGTTCGTGGGGTCGGAAGGCACGCTGGGCCTGATCACCGAAATCCAGCTGCGGCTGCATGGCCTGCCGGAAACCATCTCTGCCGCCGTCTGCCAGTTCCCCGACACCGGCGCGGCGATCGCGACCGTGATCACCGCGTTGCAGATCGGCCTGCCGCTGGCGCGCGTGGAATATTTGAATCCCTCGCAGATGCGGGTCTGCATCGCATACGCGAAGCTGAACGAATACGCGGCCAACCCGACCCTGTTCCTGGAGTTCCACGGCTCCGCCGGCGCGGTCGCCGAACAGGTCGAAACGATGCAGGGGATCTGTGCCGACAATGGCGGCAGCGCCTTCGCCTTCGCGGAACGGCCGGAAGACCGCACGCGGCTGTGGAAAGCGCGCCACGACGCCTATCATGCCTGCATGGCCGCTGCTCCCGGGCGCAAGAACATGAGCACGGATGCATGCGTGCCGATTTCCGAACTCGCCGCCTGCATCGCCGAGACCGAGGCCGATATCGCGGCCACCGGCCTGCTGGCGCCGCTGGTGGGGCATGTGGGCGACGGCAATTTTCATCTCGGTATCATGTTCGATGAGCACGATCCGGACGAAACCGCGCGCGCCGAGGGACTCGCGATGCGGGTTGGCGAACGCGCGATCCGCTTTGGCGGCACCTGCACCGGCGAGCACGGCATCGGCCTGCACAAGCGCGGCCTGCTGGCGCTGGAACACGGCACGGGGATCGCGGTGATGCGGGCGGTGAAACAGGCGCTGGACCCGCACGGGATCATG
>JAKAZJ010000330.1 GCA_021826565.1 Pseudomonadota bacterium
GCAACCGCGCCATCCCCCGCGTGCGCATGAAACCGAACGCCACGCTGCGCTCCCAGAACAGGTCCGGGCGGACAAAATGCGTCGCGTCGAACGAGACGATGACGCGGCGCGGCGGATGCGGGCAGGTCAGGGCGCGGCGCAGCGCCGAATACGCCTCGATCGGCTCGCCCCCGCCGACCGCCAGGTTCACCACCCGCCCGGGCAGGCGGCGCGGGATCAGGTCCGCGGCGGCGCGCGAATCCCCGAGTACCAGGACCGAACCGACCTGACAGGAAGCCAGCAGACGTTCCTTCGCCACCCAGGCCGGATATTCCGGGTCCAGATACGCAAGCGGCATCCACGCCACCCAGACCCAGACCAGCGCGAACACCAGCACCGCGGTGCCGGCTGCGACCGCCAGGAAGCGCCCCGGCCCAAGCGCCTCCCTGATGGTCTCCCTGGGAGCCTCCCTGGGAGCCTCCCTGGGCGCGGGGTCAGAAGCGGAAATAAAGGAACTCACTGGTCCCCCCCAGCGCCAGCGCGCCCAGGGCCGCCGCCCCGCCCATCGCCATCGCCCAGGGCACCGAGCACCGCCACGCCAGCCACGGAAACGGCCCGGCGCGCACTGGGCCAAGCACCGGCTCGACCAGGCGCATGATCTGCTGCGTGGTGGGCGCGCCCCACACGATCGCATACAGCGCACCGAACCAGGCCGCGCTGCGCGCCGCGCGCAGCCAGGCATGGACGTTCGCCGGTGCCGCCCAGCCCCACCCATGCGCCCCGGCCATGCCCGCCAGCACCTGCCCCGCGACGGTCAGACTGGGCGCGCGGAACACCACCGCACCGATCAGCACCGCCAGATACGTCACCACGACGCGCCCCGGAAACGGCCGCCGCATCCCCCACAGCCTCCAGGCATGGTTCGCCACCAGATAGACGCCGTGCAGCACGCCGAAGACGATGAAGGTCCAGCCGCTGCCGTGCCACACGCCGGCCAGGGTCATCGTCAGCAGGATCGGCCCGGCCACCATCTGCGCGAATCCCGCCGCGCTGGCCTGGCCCGACCGCCCCACCGCCTGCCCGCGCGCGACGCGCCGCCGCGCCGCGGCCAGCGCCAGCGGGTTGAACAGGAACAGCGTCAGGTAGCGCGTCAGGGTCATGTGCCAGCGCTGCCAGTAGTCGATCACGCTGGTGGCCTTGTAGGGCGCGTTGAAATTGAGCGGGAACCGCAGATTGAACAGCCGCGCCAAGCCGATCGCCATGTCCGAATAGCCCGAGAAGTCGAAATAAAGCTGCAACGAGTATGCCGCCGCCGCGCGCCACGCCGCCACCGCCGGCAGTCCCGCGGCATGGCCGAACCCGGCCGCCACCACCGGCGCAAGCGGATCGGCCAGCAGCACCTTCTTCAGCAGCCCCAGAACGAACAGACTGCCGCCGGCCGCCAGATTGTCCGCGCTCAGGCGCCAGGTCTTGGGCTGCGCGAATTGCGGCATGATCTCGCGATGGTGCAGGATCGGCCCGGCGATCAGATGCGGGAAGAAGGTGACGAACAGCAGATAATCGCGCGGGGATCCGGCGCGCGCGGTGCCGGCGCGAAGATCGATCAGGTAGCCGATCTGGGTGAAGGTGAAGAAGCTGATCCCCAACGGCAGCACCGGATGCGCCACCGCGATCCCGATCGCCCCCAGCAGATCGGCCAGGTATTTGTAATAAACCAGCGCCGCCAGATCCGCCGCGATCGCACCCACCAGCAGCGCCGTCCGTGGCCGTGGTCGCTCCGTCGCGGCGATCGCGCGCGCCGCGCCATAGTTCAGCGCCACCGAGCCGCCGAGCAGCGGCAGGAACGCCGGATTCCACCACCCGTAAAACACGCCCGAGGCGACGATCAGGCACCATCCGCCGCCGCCCGCCCCCCCCAGCCGGCAGGCCAGCGCGAACCCGCCCAACGCCGCGGGGAGAAAGCCCAGCAGGAAGACCGGAGAATTGAACAGCACGTCTCAGGCGGCAGCGCGGCTTGGCGCGGCCCGCTTGGCGGCGATCAGATCAATCAGGTCGCCGATCCGGCGTAGCGCTTCGATCTCGGCGGCCTGGAACGTGATACCGAACCGGGCCTCGGTCTCCACCACCAGGGCGATATGGGCCATCGAATCCCAGCCCGCCACGTCGGCGGCGGCGCTGTCCCGGGTCAGAATAAGCTCGGGATCGTCCACGACCTCCCGCAGGATGTCGGTGAGTTCGGTCAGGATCGAACGGTCTGGCGGCATCGGGGCCTCCCTGGCGCGGCAGGCCAGGAAGGCGCCGGAAACGTGGAGAAATCGCTAACCCGTCGCAGCCGCCTCCCGATACCGCGCCGCCGCGCGGACTTGCGGCAGATTCGCGGCCATCGCCTTGCGGGCGGCCTCATATGCCTCCCACTGGGCGATATCGGGCAACGAGGGCAAAGTGACCGCCTCGCGCCGGTCGAAGCCGGCCAGGGCCGCATCCACCAGTTCCGCGGCGGGCATCATCGGCGGCAGTTTGCTGGTGTCGCGGCCGGCGCGCGCCCAGATCTCGGTCTGCGTCGCCGGCGGCAGCATCGCTTGTACATACACCCCGCGCGGACCCAGTTCGGCCTGCAACGTCTGCGACAGCGCCAGGACATACGCCTTGGTGGCGCCATAGATGCCGAACGGGCGCTCCGGCGCCAGGCCGACCACCGATCCGACATTGACGATCGCGCCCGTGCCCGCCGCCACGAAGCGCGGCGCGACGGCGGCGGCCAACCGCGTCAGGGCGGTGACGTTCAGGCGCACCAGCGCATCGATCTGCGCCGCGGAGGTGCCGAGAAACCCGCCCGCGGTCACCGCGCCGGCGTTGTTGACCAGGATGCCGATGCGCGCGTCCCCGGCCAGCCGCGCTTCCACTGCCTCCAGGCCGGGGCCGGTGAGATCGGCGGGAAATGCCTCCGCGGCCACGCCATGCGCGGCGCGCAGCTCCGCGGCCAATGCGGCAAGGCGGGCGGCGTCGCGCGCCACCAGGATCAGGTCGTGGCCGCGGCGAGCGAAACGATCGGCATAGACGGCGCCGATACCAGCGGAGGCGCCGGTGATCAGGACGGTGGGACGGGAGTCGGACATGGGGTGCTCCGGTTCGGTTGCGCCGATCATCACCCGCCGCGCGTGTCCGGCCAAGCAGTCCTTGCCGTGCCCGCCGTCCCGCGCTCATGTTGCGGGGACGAACGGGGGAAAGGACCGGGGCATGGATTTCGACTTCCCTGACGAACTGAAGCAGCTGCGCGCCGAGGCCCGGCGCTTCCTCGCCGATCGCTGTCCGCCCGCGGCGGCGCGCCGCGCCCTGGAAGGCGCGGCGCCGGACCGCGCGCTGTGGTCCGAGCTGGCGGCGATGGGCTGGATCGGGGCCGCGCTGCCCGAGCAGCATGGCGGCGCCGGCCTCGGGCACCTGGCGCTTTGCGTGTTGTCGGAAGAATTGGGCCGGTCGCTGGCACCGTTGCCGTGGTCGTCCTCGGTGTGTCTGGCGGCCGAGGCGGTGGTTGCGTTCGGCAGTCCCGAGCAGCGTGCGCGTCTGTTGCCGAAACTGGCGGCGGGCGAGGCGATCGGCACCGTGGCCCTGGCCGCCGCGCCCGGCCCGTTCGATCCGGCGCGGTTGGCGGGCGCGGTTGTGGCAGGCCGGATCACGGCGACCCGCGTCGCGGTGCCGGACGCGGCGGCGGCCGATTTCCTGGTGATCGCGGCACCCGGCCCGGGCAGCTTGCTGTGGCTGGTGGAACGTGATGCCGCGGGGCTGACGGTCAGCGAAACCGCGGCGATCGATCCCGCGCGTCCGCTCGGGCGGGTGGCGCTGGTTGATACGCCGGCGGAACCGTTGCCGGGCGCGGACA
>JAKAZJ010000331.1 GCA_021826565.1 Pseudomonadota bacterium
TGCGCATCACGCCTGCCTCAGATCTTGATCTCGACATCGACGCCGGCAGCCAGGTCGAGCTTCATCAGCGCATCGACGGTCTGCGGTGTCGGCTCGACGATATCCAGCAGTCGGCGATGCGTGCGCATCTCGAACTGCTCACGGCTTTTCTTGTCCACATGCGGCGAACGGTTCACGGTGAAACGCTCGATATGCGTGGGCAGCGGGATCGGCCCGCGAACCCGGGCACCGGTGCGCTTCGCCGTGTTCACGATCTCACGCGTGCTGTTATCCAGCACGCGGTGATCGTACGCCTTCAGGCGGATGCGGATATTCTGGCTGTCCATCGTTCGCTTTCCGTGTGGCGGAAACGAACGCCGGCGCCCCGGGTCCCGGGGCGCCGGCGCGCGCTGCTGCTAGGCCGTGATTGAGGCGACGACGCCGGCGCCGACCGTGCGCCCACCCTCACGGATGGCGAAGCGCAGGCCCTCGTCCATCGCGATCGGCGCGATCAGCTCGACATCCATCGAGACATTGTCGCCCGGCATCACCATCTCCGTGCCTTCCGGCAGCTGCACCACACCGGTCACGTCGGTGGTGCGGAAATAGAATTGCGGGCGGTAGTTGGTGAAGAACGGGGTGTGACGCCCGCCTTCCTCCTTCGTCAGGATATAGGCTTCCGCCTTGAACTTGGTGTGCGGCGTGATCGAGCCGGGCTTGGCCAGCACCTGGCCGCGCTCCACGTCCTCGCGCTTGGTGCCGCGCAGCAGGGCGCCGATATTGTCGCCGGCCTCCCCGCGATCGAGCAGCTTGCGGAACATCTCGACGCCGGTCACCACCGTCTTCACGGTGGTCTTGATGCCGACGATCTCGACTTCGTCGCCCACGTTCACCACACCGCGCTCGATGCGGCCCGTGACCACCGTGCCGCGGCCGGAGATCGAGAACACGTCCTCGATCGGCATCAGGAACGGACGGTCGGTCGCGCGCACCGGCTGCGGGATATAGGCATCGACCGCATCCATCAGGGCCAGGATCGCCTGCTCGCCCAGTTCCGGATTGCGGTCTTCCAGCGCGCACAGCGCCGAGCCCTTGATGATCGGGATGTCGTCGCCCGGGAACTGGTAGGAGCTCAGCAGCTCGCGCAGCTCCATCTCCACCAGCTCGATCAGCTCGGGGTCATCGACCATGTCGATCTTGTTCAGGAACACCACCAGGGCGGGCACGCCGACCTGACGGGCGAGCAGGATATGCTCGCGGGTCTGCGGCATCGGCCCGTCGGCGGCGGACACGACCAGGATCGCGCCGTCCATCTGCGCCGCGCCGGTGATCATGTTCTTCACGTAGTCGGCGTGGCCGGGGCAATCGACATGCGCGTAATGGCGCTTCGCGGTCTCATACTCCACATGCGCGGTGGAGATCGTGATGCCACGCGCCTTTTCTTCCGGCGCCTTGTCGATCTGGTCATACGCCGTGAAAGTCGCGCCGCCGGTCTTGGCCAGCACCTTGGTGATGGCCGCGGTCAGTGACGTCTTGCCGTGATCGACATGCCCGATCGTGCCGATGTTGCAATGCGGCTTGGTGCGGGCGAATTTGGCCTTGGCCATGGGTCTGTCTCCGTGGTCCGATCGGGGTCGGGTCTGTCGTTGCTACCAGCGGTAATGGCTGAAGGCCTTGTTGGCCTCCGCCATCCGATGCGTATCCTCGCGCTTCTTCACCGCCGTGCCGCGATTGTTCACCGCGTCCAGCAGCTCGTTCGAAAGCCGGTCTTCCATCGTGTGCTCGCCGCGCTTGCGCGCCGCGTCGATGATCCAGCGGATCGCCAGCGCCTGGCGCCGCTCGGTCCGCACTTCGACCGGGACCTGATAGGTCGCGCCGCCGACGCGGCGGGAGCGGACTTCCACCGAGGGCTTCACGTTGTCCAGCGCCTCGTGGAACATCCGCACCGGATCCGCCTGCGGCCCGCCGCGCTTGCGCAGCACGTCGAGCGCCGAATAGACGATCGTCTCGGCGGTAGATTTCTTGCCGTCGTACATCAGCACATTCATGAAACGGCTGACGACGATATCGCCGAACTTCGCGTCCGGCAGGACTTCGCGCTTGACGGCGCGGTGGCGACGGGACATGCGCGCTTCCCCTATTTCGGCCGCTTGGCGCCATACAGCGAACGACGCTGCCGGCGCTTGGCGATGCCCTGCGTGTCCAGCACGCCACGCAGAATATGGTACCGCACGCCGGGCAGATCCTTCACCCGCCCGCCGCGGATCAGCACCACCGAGTGCTCCTGCAGATTATGCCCCTCGCCCGGGATGTAGCTGACCACCTCGTGGCCGTTGGTCAGCCGCACCTTGGCCACCTTGCGGAGCGCCGAGTTCGGCTTCTTGGGCGTGGTGGTATAGACGCGCGTGCAGACGCCGCGCTTCTGCGGGCAGCCGGCCAGAGCGGGAACCGTGTTCCGGCTCCGCTGCGGTTCGCGCCCATGGGCGATGAGCTGGTTGATGGTCGGCATGGACCTCTGTCTCGTCTCGCTTCGGTGTCCCGGGCCGCCTCGTCGCGGGGGCGGGCGTCGTCCACGGGCGAAACCCGCGGGCGTGGGGCGAAACCCCACGCGGGCGGGTTGAAACACGGACCCGCGGCCTGGGTTCCCGGGAAAAGGGCCGGAAACGGCGCCGCGGGCGGGGCTTCTGCCTGCGAAGACGACGACCGCCCGAACGCGCCGGGGGTCGGCTGAGGGGGCGGAACCTAGTGGCGCCTCCCCAGGGTGTCAAGCGCGTCGCGCCCCCCGATTCTCCCGCCTTGGGCCGGCCTCGCCCGCCTGCTAAGACCGCAGCCTGCTAAGAAAGCCGTCCCTCCCGGAGCCGCCCCCCATGTCCCTGCGCGTCGCGGTCCAGATGGACCCCATCGAGTCCATCAATATCAACGCCGATTCCACCTTCGCGCTCATGCTGGAAGCCGAGGCCCGCGGCCACGCGCTCTGGCACTACGAGGTCCGCCACATGGCGCTGCGCGAGGGCGTGGGCGCCGGCCCCGGCCCCGCCAGCCGGTTGTTCGCCCGCGCCCGCAAGCTGCGCGTCCAGCGCAAGCCTGGCGCCCATTACAGCTTCGGCGCCGAGGAACAGCTCGATCTCGGCACCATGGACACGGTGCTGATGCGCCAGGACCCGCCCTTCGACATGGCCTATATCACCGCGACCCATCTGCTGGAGCATATCCATCCCCGCACCCTGGTCGTGAACGACCCGGCCTCGGTCCGCAACGCGCCGGAGAAGCTGCTCGTCACGCATTTCCCCGAGCTCATGCCGCCCACGCTCATCACCTGGGACGTCGCCGCGATTCGCGACTTCCGCGACCGCTACAGCGACATCATCGTCAAGCCGCTGTTCGGCAATGGCGGGGCTGGAGTCTTCCGCATCAAGCCCGACGACGAGAACCTCGCCTCCCTGCTCGAAATGCACTTCGCCCGCTCCCGCGAGCCGCTGATGATCCAGCGCTACGAACCTGCCGTCCGGCTCGGCGACAAGCGCATCATCCTCGTGGACGGCGAGCCGATGGGCGCGATCAACCGCGTCCCCGCCGCCGGGGAAGCGCGCTCCAACATGCATGTCGGCGGCCGGCCCGAGAAATGCGACCTCACCGCGCGCGACCGCGAGATCTGCGCCGCGATCGGCCCCACGCTCCGCGACCAGGGCCTGATCTTCGTCGGCATCGACGTGATCGGCGCCTACCTGACCGAGATCAACGTGACCTCGCCCACCGGAATCCAGGAGATCGACCGCTTCGACGGCACCAATCTCGCCGGCGCGATCTGGGACCGGATCGAGGCCCGGATCGCCGCCTCCGCGTGACCGAGGCCCGCGCCCAGGGCCGCGCCCAGC
>JAKAZJ010000332.1 GCA_021826565.1 Pseudomonadota bacterium
TCATGGTGGGCGAGCTGCGCCGCGGCTTCGAGATCGGCTTCCTGCTGTTCCTGCCGTTCCTGGTGATCGACATGGTGGTGGCCAGCGTGCTGATGAGCCTGGGCATGATGATGCTGCCGCCGAGCGTTGTCTCGCTGCCGTTCAAACTGATCTTCTTCGTCCTGGTGAACGGCTGGGCGCTGATCGCGGGCAGCCTGGTGCGCAGTTTCCATGCCTGACGCCGATGTGCCAACATCCACGCAGACACGGCCACGAGGAAACACGCCATGATCGAACGCGACGTGATCGTCACCACCAAGCACGGCGAGATGCCGAGCTTCTTTGTCCATCCGGACGGCCCGGCGCGCCATCCGGGCATCATCTTCTACATGGACGCGCCGGGGATCCGGGAAGAACTGCGCAACATGTGCCGGCGCATCGCCAAGGCGGGCTATGCCTGCCTGCTGCCCGACATGTACTATCGCCTGGGCACGCTGCGCTTCGACATCCCGCGCCGCGACGACGCCATGTCCGCGGTGATCCGCCCGGCCATGAACAGCCTGACCAACGCGCTGGTGACCGATGACACCGCGGCGATGATCTCGTTCCTGGATGCGCAGGACGCGGTGAAGCCCGGCCCGATCGGCTGCGTCGGACATTGCATGAGCGGACGCTACATCACCACCGCGGCGGCGCGGTTCCCGGAACGGATCGTGGCGGCGGCATCGTTGTATGGCGTGGGGATCGTGACCGAGGCCGAGGACTCGCCGCACAAGCTGCTGGGCCAGATCAAGGCGGAACTCTATTACGCCTTCGCCGAGCACGATCAGTCGGTTCCCGCCTCGGTGCCGCCGGCGCTGCAGGCGGCGCTGACCCAGGCGGGCACGAAGCACGAGCTGGAGGTGTTTCCCGGCAGTCAGCACGGGTTCTGCTTCGCCGAACGGCCGGCGTACCACCCGCACGCGGCGGAGACGAGCTGGCGCAAGACCTTCGCGCTCTGGGCGCGGCATCTGCACTAAATCTCCCTCTCGCCCCACTTGGGGGGGAGAGGGCGGGGGTGCGGGCGGCTACAAGGTCACCACCACGTAGTCCTGCTCCACCGTAACCGGCAGCGTTTCGGCCGCGAACGGCCCCTTCGCCAGGGCCGCTCCCGGCTCGATCGTCACCGCGTAGCTGCGTGCGCGCACGCTGTCGGGTTCGCACCAGGACTGGCCGGTGAACACGTCGAACTCCCAGCCATGCCAGGGACAGCGGAGCATCTCCCCGGGCCGGTCCAGGCGGTAATCGCCGGGCCGGTCCGCGGCCATCAGCCCGACCAGCACGCCGCGACACAGCGGCGCGCCTTCATGCGGGCAGCGGTTGATCAGCGCGGCGTAGCGGCCGGCGACGTGGAACACGCCGATCTCGCGCCCCGCGACGGTGACGATCTTGCAGCCGCCATCGGCGATCTCGCCCACCGCGGCGACCACATGCCGGCGCGGCTCAGGCAAGGCCGTAGAATCCCAGCGCGTTGTCGCGGAACAGCGCGCGCCGTCCGGCTTCGGGCAGCGGGACCTTGAAGGCGTGGCGCGGATCGTCCTGGTCCCAATGCGGGTAATCCGAGGACACCATCACCCGGTCCCAGCCGATATCGGCGAACAGGGACAGCAGGTCCTCCGGGCGCTCGGGTTCCTCGACCGGCTGGGTCGTTACCCACACGCGATCTCGGATATATTCGGACGGCGCGCGGCGGAGCTGCGGGACCTCGGCGCGCAACCGCCGCCAGTGCTTGTCCAGCCGCCACGACAGCGCGGGCAACCAGGCGAAGCCGCCTTCCACCAGCACCACGCGCAGATCCGGCAGTTCCTCGAACGCGCCTTCCACCACCAGGGACGTGACCAGCGCCTCCATGCTTTGGACGTAGGAGTGATGCTCTTCGTGATAGAAGGACGGCCAGCCGCCGCCGGTGGACGGATGCCCGCCGGTCCCGCCGAGATGCAGCGCGATCGGCAATCCCGCCGCGGCGCAAGCGGCCAGGATCTTGCGGTAGCGCCGACGCCCCAACGGCTCCAGCCCGCGCGGCGGGATTTGCACCTGCACGAAGCGCCGGTCGGCGGCGCAGCGTTCGATCTCGGCGATCGCCGCGGCTTCGTGTTCCACCGCGATCTGCACGGACGCATGCAGCCGCGGCTCCGGTTCCGACCAGGCCGCGATCTGCCAGTCATTCACCGCCGCGCACAGCGCCGCGCCGAAATCGACGTTGCGTTCATCCGCCCCGCGCCCGACCAGCGGCAGCATGATCCCATGCGCGATCCCCAGCGGGTCCAGCAACTGTTCGCGCAGGAATGGCAAATCCGATCCCGGCACGCCGCCGCCCGGCGGCCAGGCATCCCGCCGCATCCCCACCTGCGGCGACATCCGCGGGTAATTCGCGGTGAACGCCAATCCCTGGCGAGACCGCGCGCCGAACGCCGCCCGATGCGCGCGCCAGCGTGCCGACAGGAACGGGTCCAGCGCCGCCGCGGCGGCCGGATAGACATGGATGTCGCAATCCACCATCCCCGCCGTCACGGGCAGGACCGGTGTGGCTTCCAGCACGGGTACGTCCATCGTTCCCTCCGTTACGCGCGCGCCAGGCGCGGATAGGTGGCCAGCGGATTGTCGATCGCGAGACGCCGGATCAGAGCTTCGGGCAGCCCGTCCGGCAATGCCTCGGTGCCGTCGAACTGCCAGTGCGGGTAATCGGTGGCGAACAGCAGCATCCGGTCGCTGCCCAGCGCGCCCAGCAGCCGTTCCAGCTGCGCCGGTTGCGGCGGCGTGTCGAATGGCTGCGCGGTCAGGCGGACATGGGCGCGCACCTGTTCCGAGGGTGCGGCGGCGTTCCACGGCACCTCGGCGCGCATCGCCCGCCAGGTCTTGTCCGCGCGCCACATCCAGCCCGGCAGCCAGGAGACGCCGGATTCGATCAGCACCACCGTCAGGTCGGGGAACTCGACGAACACGCCCTCAGTGACCAGCGAGTTCAGCGCGCCGGCGAATCCTTGCGCCTGGGCGACGTAATCTTCCAGATAATACGACGGCCAGCCGAGCGAGGTCGGCGGATTGCGGAAACTGGAACCGGCGTGAATCCCGACCGGCAGGCCGTGACGGGCGGCGGCGCGATAGATCGGCCAGTTGGTCCGCCGTCCCAGCGGCACCTCCGCCATCGCCCATAGCAGCACCTGCACGAACCGCGGATCGGCGCTGCGGCGATCGATCTCGGCCGCGGCCAGTTCGGGACTGTGCAGCGGCACCACGATCGACGCGCGCAGCCGCGGATCGCGGTCCAACCACTCGGCGACCAGCCAGTCGTTGCAGGCGCGGCACAATGCGGCGGAGAGATCCTCGGAGAACAGGATCGGCGCGCCATGCAGCAGGTTGCAGATCGCAAAGCGCGTGCCGAACCCGTCCAGCGCATCAGCGATCGCGCGCGCCGGATCGGTGCCCGGCATACCGCGCGCCGGACGCCAGTCGGGACGGCAGGACAGCGGCGCGCCCGCCGGATAAGCGCCGGTCTCCAGATTGTCGCGGTCGAGGCCGCGCAATACCACATGCTCGCGCCAATAGGGATCAAGATACGGCAACAGAGCCGCCGTGCTCGGCAGCGCCGGATGGATGTCGCAGTCGATCGCCCCAGACGGAGCCGCGGCCATCGCGTTGTCTCCCTACTGGGCGGTATCATAGCCGCGCTCGGATGGGCGGGGCAATCGGGGGCTTGCCGGGCCGGCAGCAAGGCCAAGGGGGCGCTGCCCCCCTGGACCCCCATCTGTCTGGTTCGGCGTGGGTGGGGAGTGCGCGGGTCCCGATGCGGCTTTGCAGGGCCGGCGCTGGCGCCCGCCCTGCAAAGCCGCATC
>JAKAZJ010000333.1 GCA_021826565.1 Pseudomonadota bacterium
AGTCGCCGCCTGGGAGGAACACCGCAACAACAACCACGCCAAGGCCGACTGGCAGTTCACTACCGCAGACGCCCGCATCAAGCTGAAGCGGCTATACCCCGCACTATGAGCGACTCAGGGCACTAGCCTGATCGGACGACGTTACAAAACAGCCCCGCCGCCCGCAACCCCGATTCTTCGGGCGGATTATTCTTTATTCATCGCCGGCTGTAGCGCTACAGTTGTCCCCAAATCCACAGGCGTCGTGCCGAAACCTGTCACCGCCCCGGCCGACACAGCCACATCCACATTGGATCGATCCTTGTAATGCGGCCTTCTGCAGCATCGGAAAGCTGCCTATTGGAGGCCTGAATCCGCCTCCGCCGAAATGTCGGACTTCTTGCGATGTCAGACCGCGACCTTGAAACCCAGTTCGACTTCGGACGCTGGCCGAGGACCAAAGATTGCCAGATTGTCCAAAGGAATTTCATTCAGATAGATCATGGTATCGGTTGGAGGCACACCGATCGCCGCCAGATTGCGAACTACGCCTGCGTACAGCGCACGCTTGGCGTCCAGTGATCGGCCATGAATCATCGTTACTCCAACCAAGGTGAACCGCTCGCCTCTGCCTGGCGGTGGCGGAAAATGATCAGGTTGATGCTCCACCAATCGTACCGTCCGGTCCCAGTCGGGGACTTTCAGGGCGCTTTGTACTGCTGAGTGCACGGCTTCAATGACGGCTGCCGGGTCTGCGATCCAGTCGGCGCGGGTTTCGATCAGAATGATGGGCATCACGTCTCTCCCCTTTTGAGTTACGGATGCAAGGTTATGTCATGTTGTCAGTCCAGAAGCCAGCTCGAATTTCGAATGCGCGTCAACAAATCTAACGTATTTGCTAACGAAGGTTAGAATATCCCTTGTGGCGGCGCAAACTGCGGCACGCTGACGCGCTGCCGCATCGCGGGTTGGTCGCGGTCCGCGCGCTGCTGGTCCTGCCCTCGGCGCCGCCGTCCGCGACCAACAGGAAAAACTGAATCCTCTGCCCTCTGCCGCTGCGACTGTGGAATTATGCCCCCCCTGACGCACCGAGCCAGCAGATGACCCCGGAAGCGGTTGTCCACAAAGAGGGAGCGGCCGAGCAGCGGGCGGAATCCGGACCAGCCCCCGATGCGACGGGGCGTCAGCTTGTCGCCGCTCCGACGCCAAAAGGGGACATTCCTACTTTGCGGTAACACCGGCTGACCCGGCGTTGACCCGGCGTGGCCCCACCCGTATAAGCCGCGCCACCCACCGGGGCCGCGACGCCCCGACCCGGGCCAGCCCACTCGGGTCTGGCCCGATCCTTGTTCTGTCCGGAGTTGCAGGCGTGAAGCGCACCTATCAACCCTCCAAGCTGGTTCGCAAGCGCCGCCACGGTTTCCGTGCGCGCATGGCCACCGTCGGCGGCCGGAAGGTGCTGGCGAATCGCCGCGCCAAGGGTCGCGCGCGCCTGTCCGCCTGACCGGCGCCACCGGCGCCCTCATGCCATGGCCCCGGCTTCCCGCAAGCCCTCACGCCTGACCCGCCGCGCCGAGTTCCTGCGCGTGGCCGCGCGCGGGCGCAAGGCGGCAACCCCGGGCCTGGTGCTCCAGGCGCTGGCGCGACCGGACACCGCCCCTGCCCGGCTCGGGTTCACGGTCACCAAGAAGGTCGGCAACGCGGTGATCCGCAACCGCACCCGCCGCCGCCTGCGCGCCGCCGCGCGCGCGGTGCTGGCCGAAGCGCCGCGCACCGGCCTCGATCTGGTGCTGATCGGGCGGGACGGCACGCGCGCCCGCCCGTTCCCCGCGCTGCTCGACGATCTGCGCGCGGCGCTGGAGCGCGCGGCGCGATGAACCGCCTGTCGCAAGCCGGCGCCACGGTCGGCATCGGCGCGATCCGGGTGTATCAGTGGACGCTCGGTCCGGTGCTGGGCGGCCAGTGCCGCTTCGCCCCCAGTTGTTCCGAATACGCCATCGCCGCGCTGCGCTGCCACGGCCCGCTGCGCGGCGCCGGGCTGGCGGCCTGGCGGGTGCTGCGCTGCAACCCCTGGTGCGAGGGCGGGTACGATCCGGTCCCGCCCGCCTCCGACCCGACGGAATCGTAGATGGACCAGAAACGCCTGCTGCTCGCGATCGCGATCTCGGCCGTGATCCTGATCGGCTATCAGTATCTCGCGGCGCGCTATCTGCCGCATCCGCCGCCGGCGGTGTCTGCCGCCGCCCTGGTCGCGCCCGCCGGACCGGCGGTGGCGCCCGGTGCGGCCGCCACCGCGGCAGCAGCGCCCGCGCCGGCGCCGCGGGTGGCGATCGATGCCCCCTCGGTCCAGGGCTCGCTCAGCCTGCGCGGCGCGCGCATCGATGACGTGGTGCTGACGCGCTACCGCGTTTCGCAGCAGCCTGGCGCGGCCGATGTGCGGCTGTTCGCGCGCCCCGGCACGAAGCGCCCCTATTACGCCCAGTTCGGCTGGTCCGCCGCGCCAGGGGAGACGGTCGCGCTGCCGGGTCCCGCCACGATCTGGACCGCCACCCCGGGCGCGCTGTCACCCGGCCATCCGGTGACCCTGTCATGGGACAACGGCGCCGGGTTGATGTTCCGGATCGCGCTCACGATCGACGATCACTACCTGTTCGGCGTGACGCAGACGGTGAGCAACGCCGGCACCGCCCCGGTCACGCTGTTTCCCTGGGCGCGGATCCGGCGCGACTACACGCCGCCGCCGTCCGGCTATTACATCCTGTTCGAGGGGCTGACCGGCATCGCCCATGACCGGTTGCAGGAAATGGCCTACGCCAAGGCCAAATCGGACGCCAAGGGCAAAGCCGGGAACGTCGCCTATCAGGCCACGTCCAAGGGTGGCTGGGCCGGGTTCTCGGACAAATACTGGCTGGGCGCGCTGATCCCCGACCAGGCGATCCCGACCACGCTGCGGTACCGCTCGATCCAGGGCGGGGATGGGCATTTCCAGGTCGATTACGCCACCGCCGCGGCGCAGGTGGTGGCCCCTGGCGCCAGTGCCCAGCTTGCCTCGCATCTGTTCGCCGGCGCGAAGGTGGTCAACCTGCTGGATGCGTATGAATCGCGCTACCACATCCCGCAATTCGACAAGGCGGTGGATTTCGGCTGGTTCTACTGGATCACCAAGCCGATCTTCTATGCGCTGGACTATCTGAATGGGCTGCTGGGCAATTTCGGCCTGGCGATCCTGGCGTTCACCGTCTGCGTGAAGCTGCTGTTCTTCCCGCTGGCGAACTACTCGTACCGTTCCATGAGCAAGATGCGGCTGCTGGCGCCGAAGGTGGCGGCGATGCGCGAGCGGCTCAAGGACGATCCGCAGAAGCAGCAGCAGGAGATGATGGCGCTGTACAAGGCCGAGAAGGTCAATCCGGCCTCCGGCTGCCTGCCGATGGTGGTGCAGATCCCGGTGTTCTTCTCGCTGTACAAGGTGATCTTCGTCACCATCGAGATGCGCCAGGCGCCGTTCTACGGCTGGATCCATAATCTGTCGGTGGTCGATCCCACCAACGTCTTCACCCTGTTCGGACTGATCCCGTGGCATCCCTCGGCGTTTTCGCCGTTCCTGCATCTTGGCGTGCTGCCGATCCTGATGGGGCTGACCATGTTCGGCCAGCAGAAGCTGAATCCGCCGCCGCCGGACCCGGTGCAGGCCAAGCTGTTCCTGTTCATGCCGCTGATCTTCACCTTCATGATGGGGCGGTTCCCGGCCGGGCTGGTGCTGTACTGGACCTGGAACAACCTGCTCTCGATCGGTCAGCAATGGCTGATCATGCGCAACACAAGGCTGGCGAAACCGGGTCTGGCGCGGTCGTGACCGCGCCGCCGGACAGATC
>JAKAZJ010000334.1 GCA_021826565.1 Pseudomonadota bacterium
GGTCGCCGATTTCCTGACCTGGGAGCAGATGGCGCGGATCGAGGCCGACGCCCCGCGTCTGCCGGGCGTCGTGATCGATGTGGGCCAGAGCCGCGTCTATCCGCTCGGCCCCGATTTCGCCCATGTCGTCGGCTATGTCGCGCCGCCCACCCCGGACGATGTGGCGCGCGATCCGGCGCTGGCGCTGCCGGGGATGCGGGTCGGCCGCACCGGCGTGGAACGTTTCCGCGAGCGCGATCTGCGCGGCACCGCCGGCTCGGTGCAGCTGGAGGTGAACGCCTATGGCCGGGTGATCCGCGAACTTGCCCGTGACGGCGGCGTGCCGGGCGATGACGTGACCCTGACATTGGATGCCAAGCTGCAACAGCTGGCGATGGCGCGCCTGGTCGGGCAGTCCGCCAGCGCGGTGGTGTTGGACGCGCGCAACGGCGCGGTGCTGGCGATGGCCTCGGCGCCGTCCTTCGATCCCGGCCTGTTCGACACCGGAGTCAGTGCCGCGCAATGGCACGCCTGGATCGCCGATCCGATGGCGCCGTTGACCGACAAGGCCACCGTCGGCGTCTATTCCCCCGGCTCCACCTTCAAGCCGGGGGTGGCGCTGGCGGCGCTGTCGGCGGGGCTGATCACGCCGAGCGCCACGTTCTTCTGCCCCGGTTACTTCCAGCTGGGGAACCGCAAATTCTACTGCTGGAAGCGCGGCGGCCACGGCACCATCGCGGTACAGGGCGCGATCCAGCAGAGCTGCGACGTGTTCTTCTACCACACCGCGTTGCGCGTCGGCATCGACCGGATTGCGGCGATGTCGCATCGGCTGGGGCTGGGGACGCGGCTGCCGCTGGATCTGCCGGCGCAGGCCGCGGGGCTGATCCCAACCCGCGAATGGCGCCGCGCCCAGGGCCATCCCTGGGTGCTGGGCGATACCGTGCTGGCCGGCATCGGCCAGGGATTCGTGCAGGTCACGCCGCTGCAGCTGGCGACCTACGCCGCGCGCATCGCCACCGGTCGCGCGGTCGCCCCGCATGTGACGCGCGCGATCGGCGGGCGGGTGCTGGCTGGCGCGCAGGCGACCGACTGGCCGCTGCTGGATCTGGCGGAACCGGTGCTGGACGCCGTGCGCGCCGGGATGACGGCGGTGGTGAACACGCAACAGGGAACCGGCTGGACCGTGCGTCTGCCGCCGGCGCTGGGGCAGATGGCCGGCAAGACCGGCACCGCGCAGGTCGCCGATGTGAGCCAGGCCGAGCGCGACCGCGGCGGGTTCCATTCCAGCAAGCTGCCGTGGAAGCTGCGGCCGAACGCGCTGTTCGTGGCCTATGCTCCGGTCGCCGCGCCGCGCTATGCGGTGGCGGTGGTGGTGGCGCATGGCAACGAGGGCGCGGTGGCCGCCGCCCCGGTCGCGCGCGACCTGATGATCGCGGCACTGTCGCGCGACCCCGACCTGGCCGCTGCCATGACGGCGACAGGCGTCTCCCCAATGGGCGTCTCCCCGACCGTCCCCCCCCCGATGGGCGGCCCCCCGATGGGCGGCCCCCTGGCGGGCGGCCCCCTGGCGGGAGGATCGCTATGACGCGGCGCGTGGAACGGCGCCTGCTGCTGGCGCTGCCGTTCGACACCACGGCCAAGCTCGCGCGGCTCAACTGGCCGTTCGTGCTGCTGCTCTGCCTGCTGGCGGCGGTGGGCTACGCGGCGCTGTATAGCGTGGATGGCGGCGCGCCGCGCCCCTATGCCGAGGCGCAGGCGGTGCGCTTCGCCATGGGTCTGGCGCTGATGCTGGGGCTGGCCCTGGTGGATATCCGGCTGATCGCGCGCCTGGCCTGGCCGGTCTATGGCGCCGCGCTCGGCCTGCTGGTGGCGGTGGAGCGGTTCGGCCATGTCGGCAAGGGCGCGCAGCGCTGGATCGCGGTCGCGGGGATCGAGCTGCAACCTTCCGAGCTGATGAAGGTGGCGCTGGTCCTGGCGCTGGCGTCCTGGTTCCGCCGTGCGTCGTGGGAGCGGGTGGGCAACCCGGCATTCCTGATCGTGCCGGCGCTGGCGATCGCGGCCCCGGCGGCGCTGATCCTGAAGGAACCGAATCTGGGCACCGCCGTCATCACCGCCGCGATCGGGGGGGCGGTGCTGCTGGCCGCGGGGGTGCGCCTGTGGCTGTTCGCGCTGGCCTTCGCGCCGGTGCCGCTGCTGGCGCGGATCGCCTATTCGCATCTGCATGGCTACCAGAAAGCGCGGATCCTGACCTTCCTGCACCCCGAACGCGATCCGCTGGGCACCGGCTACAACATCATCCAATCCAAGATCGCGCTGGGTTCCGGCGGGATGTGGGGGCAGGGGTATCTGCACGGCACCCAGGGGCATCTGGGATTCCTGCCCGAGAAACAGACCGATTTCATCTTCACCACCATCGGCGAGGAATGGGGCTTCATGGGCGCCCTGCTGGTGGTGGCTCTGCTGTTCCTGATCATTGCGGGGGCGATGGCGATCGCGCTGCGCTGCCGGCACCAGTTCGGACGTCTGCTGGCGTTCGGGATCGCGGTGGATTTCTCGCTTTATGTGTTCGTGAACCTGGCGATGGTGATGGGGCTGATCCCGGTCGGCGGCGTGCCGCTGCCGCTGGTGTCCTATGGCGGGTCGGCGCTGATCGCGGTGATGGCGGGGTTCGGGCTGCTGCTGTCGGTGGATCTGCATCGGGACGTGGTGTTTCCGCGGGATTTGGAGGACGGGTAGAGGCAGCCGCGCGCCTATCGCACCGCCATTGCGTCCCGCCGCACATTCACCCCCGCGGCGGAGAATACCCGCCCCAGCAGCCGGTATTCCGCCGCGATCGCCCGCCCGGTCGCTGCGGTGTCCAGATACGCCGCCGGCACGCCGGCCGCGTCCAGCGCCGTGCTCAGCGCCGGATCGGCCATCGCCGCGGCCAGCGCGTCGCGCGCCGGATCCAGCGCCGCCCCGGCCGCGGCCGGCCCGGCCAGCGCCAGCCACGAGCCGAGCGCGACGTCGATCCCCGCTTCCCGCAAGGTCGGCACGCCCGGCAGCGCGCGCGCCCGCGCCGGCGCCGAGACCGCCAGCGCGCGCACCGCCCCGCGCGCCACCCGTGTCACCGCCCAGGGCAGCGGGCGCATGGCGAACGCCACGCGCCCGGCCGCCAGCGCCGGTCCGGCGCGCAGCCCGGGCATCGGCCGGGCCGCCAGACCGGCGCGATCCAGCATCAGAACCTCGGCGATCTCCGCGCTGTCCCAGACGCCATCGAAGGCGGTGCGCACGCGGCCGGGATCGGCCCGCAGCGCGGCGAGGAACGCGGTCATGCTGCGCCAGGGGCTGGTGGCGGCGACCACCAGCACTTCGGGGATGAAGCTGACCTGCCCCACCGGGGCGAAATCCGCGGGCTCGCTGTCCATCCGGCTTGCCAGCCACGGCGCGGCGACGATGGTCGGCGTCAGCAAAGTCAGGACCGATCCGTCGGCGGGCGCATGGGCGGCTTCCATCAGGCCGACGATGCCGCCGGCGCCGGGGCGGAAATCGGCGATCACGGTCGGGCCCAGCGCGGCACCGAGCGCGGGCGCCAGCAGCCGCGCCACCGTTCCGGCCGGGGTCGAGGGAAACGCCGGCACGATCATGGTGACCGCGCCGCCGGCCCGGGCGGGCGCCGCCCAGGACGCGGCCGCGGCGGCTAATCCGCCGAGCACTCGCCTTCGGGTGGTGACGCGCGTTTCGGTCATGGCCCGATGGTGACGCGGAAAACCTTCCGGAACGTGAAGGAAGCGGGAGCAGGCGGGGCGGTCCGCCGTGGCGCGTGCGCGGTGGCCGTTCCGGGTTGCCGTGCGGGCTGGGACCCACGGCGTTACCGGTGGCGGAA
>JAKAZJ010000335.1 GCA_021826565.1 Pseudomonadota bacterium
AGTACGACCGCCCGGGCGGTGCGGCGGTGCGTATGGTGTCGCCCGCGTTCCGCCTGCCGGGTGCGGCGATGCCGCGTGACGCAGCCCCGGCGCTGGGGGCGGATACGGACGCGGTGCTGGGCGCGCTGGGCTATGACCCGGCGCGGATTGCGGCGCTGCGGCGGGCGGGGGTCGTGGCCTGACGGGATCGGCGCGCGCCGCCGCGGGTTGTGAGGATCGGGCGCTCGCTGCGTAGGCGCTACCCAGAACGCGGCATCTCGATTACAGACTCATTCCCGGCCGGTCCCGCTGACCGGCTAACTGAGTGAAGGGACGCAGGGTTGAGACGTTCGCCGTCGAATCGACGTTCCTGGGACGGTCCTTGGCCGCGGGCCGCGGCGTTGGTCGCGGCGATGCTCGTGTCGCTCGGGCAAGCCGCCGCCGCGCCGCCGCCTGGCATCGCATTGGTGATCGGCAATGCGACCTACGCCGCGCTGCCCACGCTGCCTGGGTGCGCGCTGTCCGCCCACGCCGTCGCGGCCGCGCTGCGCCGTCGCGGCTTTCACGTGATCGAGCGGGAGGACGCGGCCCTCGGCCAGGTGGACGGCGCGATCGGCCGCTTCTCGGCGCGGCTGGCGGCCGCGCCGGCAGCGGCCGGCTTTGCCTATCTCTGCGGCTACGCGGCGTCGCTGAACGATCGCGGCTTCTTTCTGCCGATCTCGGCAACGATCGCGCGCCCGACCGATTTGCTGACCCAGGGTGTGCTGCTCGGCTCCGTGCTGGGCGCGCTGCGGCCGGTCCAGGGGGCGGTGCGTGGGGCGGGCGCGGTGGTGGCGCTCGATCTCGCGCCGCAACCCGGCGCGCCGGCGGCGGGGATCGGGATCGGCCCGGCCGCGCTTGCCGCGCCGCTCGGGTTGGTGGCGGTGCAGGATGACGCGACGCGCGCGGCGCCGACACCGCTGGCCGCGGCGCTGATCGCCGGCTTGGCGGCGCCCGCGGTGCGGAGCGACACGCTACTGGCGGGGGTGCGCGCGGCGCTGACCGGGCCGGGCGCGATGGCGACCGTCGCCACGCTGCATCTGCCGGTGCCGGCGCTGTACCTCGTCGGCGCCCCGCCGCCCGCCGCCGCTGCTGCACCAGCCCCCGCCTCCGCCGCGACGACCGGCCTGCCGGACGAGGCGGCGATGACGGATGCGGACCGCGAGCGGGCGCAGACCGCGCTTGCTCATCTCGGCTATTACGACGGCACGATCGACGGCGTGTTCGGCCCCGACACCCGCGCCGCGATTCGCCGCTTCCAGTTCGAACTGCATGATCCCCTGACCGGCCGCCTGACCGCCGCGCAGGCCACGCATCTCGTCTCCGCCAACCCCCGCTAGGTCGCACCCATGGGTCTTCGCGCCAAGTTCAACCTGATGCTGCTGGCGGCGTTCGTGATCGGCCTCGGCCTTGCCGCCGCGGTTTCGTGGCGCATCGTCCAGCGCAACGCGCGGCGCGAGGTGCTGGCCGAGGCCGGCATCATGATGGCGCAGGCCAACGCGGTGATCGGCTACACCGCGCAGGAGATCGAGCCGCTGCTGGTCGATCAGCAGAAGCTGCGCTTCCTGCCGCAAAGCGTGCCGTTCTTCGCCGCGGAGGCAAACCTGCGCGCGCTGTCGAAGACGTTTCCCGATTACACCTTCAAGGAAGCCGCGCTCGATCCCACCAACCCGGCCGACCGCGCGACCGGGTGGGAAGCCGCGATCATTGCCACTCTGCGCCGGCACCCGACCATGACCGAGCTGGTCACGACCCGGGACACGACGCAGGGCCGAATCCTGTCGCTGTCGCAGCCGGTGCGGATCGACAGCAAGGACTGCCTGACCTGTCATTCCACCCCGGCGGCGGCACCGCCGGCGATGGTCGATCTGTACGGCGGCAAGAACGGTTTCGGTTGGACATTGGGAAGCGTGCAAGGCGCGCAGGTCGTCTCGGTACCGATGCGAATTGCGCTCGATCGGGCGAACCATCTGTTCGCCATCTACCTGGGCGGGATTGCGGCGGTCTTCGCCGTCACTTTGCTGCTGCTCAACCTGCTGCTGCACTACGTCATCATCCGCCCGGTGCGGCAGATGGCGGCGGTCGCAAGCGAGGTGAGCCTGGGCAACGCCGACGCCCCCGAGTTCGAGGCGCGTGGCAGTGACGAGATCGGTTCGCTCGGGCAATCCTTCAACCGCATGCGGCGCAGCCTGGTGAATGCCATGAAGCTGCTGGAAGGCTGAGCCATTTCCGATCCCGCCCCGCCACCTGCGTCGCCCCCTGCCACGATCGGCCGCTACCAGGTGCAAGCGGTGCTGGGGCGCGGTGCGATGGGTGTGATCTATCGCGCCCATGATCCCGCGCTGGGGCGCGAGGTGGCGATCAAGCTGATCCGTGCCGATCTGCTGGACGACGCGACGGACCGGGCGGAATTCCTCGCCCGCTTCAATCATGAAGCGCGGGCGGCGGCCCGCTGCGCGCATCCGAATATCGTCACCATCCACGACTTCGCGCTGCATGACGGCAATCCGTTCCTGGCGATGGAATATGTCGCGGGAGAAACGTTGGCCGCCGCCTTGCGCCGGGAAGGGCGCTTCGCGTCCGATCGGGCTGTGGCGGTGATGACCCAGGTGCTGGACGCGTTGGGTGCGGCGCACGCGATGGGGATCGTGCATCGCGACGTGAAGCCCGCGAACGTGATGCTGCTGCCGGACCGGCGCGTAAAGGTGGCGGATTTCGGCATCGCGCGGATGGAGAGCGCCGGCCTGACGCAAACCGGCACAGTGCTGGGCACACCAAGCTACATGTCGCCCGAGCAGTGTCTGGGTGAGAAGGTGGACGGGCGCAGCGACCTGTTCTCCGCCGGCGCGATGCTGTTCGAGTTGTTGACGGGCGCGCCTCCGTTCCCGGGCCGGACGTTCACCGCGATCGTGCGGGCGCTGACGGACCCGGCGCCGTTTGACCCCGGTCCGCGCGCGGCCGGAGTGCCGCCGGACCTGATGGCGGTGGTGCAACGGGCGCTTGCCAAGCGCGCAGCCGACCGGTTCGCGACCGCCGCCGCAATGACGGCGGCGCTGCGCTTGGTGCCGGACTCCGCTCTGGCCGAAGCGCCGGGAGAGGCGGCGACCCGGGTGCTGATGGCGCACACCCATCCGGCGGGGTTCGATCCCGCGGTCCTGGCGACGATCGAGCGGCGGCTGGCCGCCCATGTCGGTCCGATCGCGCGGCATTTGGTGCGGGAGGCGGCGCATGAGGGCGGGTCGCTGGATGCGCTGTGCACGAAGCTCGCTGTCGGCATCGAGCAGGAAGCAGCGCGGACCGCGTTCCTGCGCGCGGTGCAGAGCACCATGACGAACGCCAGCGCGGCCGTCGCCGAGCGGCAGGGGACGGCCCAGGGGACGGCCCAAGGGACGGCCCAAGGGACGGCCCAGGGGAGCGTTCAGGGGAGCGTTCAGGGGACCGTGACCTCGGGGACAGCGGCGGTGGCGTTGGCCGGCGCGGTGCTGGATCGCGTACGCCACGATTTGACCCTGGTCCTGGGGCCGATCGCGCGGGTTCTCGTTTCCCGCGCCGCGGCCGAGGGCGGGACGGAGCGGGCGTTGCGCCGGCGATTGGCCGCGCATATCGCGAACGAAGCCGAGCGCGCCCGTTTCCTGGGCGATGATATCTGATCCGCGCGCCGCGCCCTCGGGGCCAGGCGTGTATGCCGAGGCCGTCCCGGGTCGGCCGGACTACGACGCGGCGCCGCGGTGGCCGGCGCCGAACCGTGCACGATACTCCCCGGGGGTCACGCTCAGCAGCCGCAGGAAACTGCGCCGCATCGTCTCCTGCGCGCCGAAGCCG
>JAKAZJ010000336.1 GCA_021826565.1 Pseudomonadota bacterium
CGATACGCTGCTGTTCCTGGGCGCGCGCGAGCAGGGCGCGATCCTGGTCAGCATGGACCGCGCCGACATGAGCCTGCTGCTCCGGTTTCGTCCGGACGCACGGGTGCTGCTGTTCGCAGGGGATGGGATCTAACGACCGAGATCATGCGCGCACCGGGACACACCAGTCGGTCGGAATAGCGAAACCCGCCTGTAACCGGGTGCAGGGATACTCACTGCCAACAACCGCCTCGCCGGCTCCCGTCTCTATCAGCTGGGCGCCAGATCTCAACGATAGTCGGCGCTGACACCTCTGCTTCGATAGGGTTCGACGTAGTGTCCATGTCCACAACCGCTGATCGCCTCTCTGATCTGACAGCCTTCTACTCCGCACTCGATCGCCTGGTCCGCGCGCAAGGCGGACTACGGTACCTGCGATCCTGCGACGGGCGCAAAGTTTGGCCCGTGCGCGGCGTGTACTTCTTCTTTGAGCCGGGTGAGGACCGTACCGATACCGGCCCCGGTCAGCGCGTAGTCCGGGTCGGCACCCACGCCCTCACGGAGACCAGCCGGACGACCCTTTGGAACCGCCTGTCCCAGCATCGCGGCAACGCCGGAGACCATGGCGGCAACCATCGTGGCTCGGTGTTCCGCAAGCATATCGGGGGCGCGTTGATGGCTCGCGATACTTCTCTCGAATTTCCCCACTGGGGCAACGCCAGCACCGCCCCCAGCGATATCCGGCTCAGCGAGCAGGCGCTGGAACGGGCGGTGAGCCAGGTTATCGGCGCGATGCCATTCGTCGTGCTCGCGGTCCCGGATGCCCCCGGGCCCGACAGCCTGCGCGCCTACGTCGAACGCAACTGCATAGGCCTGCTCAGCAACTACGGCCGCCCCAGGCTGGACCCGGCGTCACCAGAATGGCTCGGTAGGTCCTGCCCAGCCAACCGGATACGACAGTCAGATCTCTGGAATTCTCAGCATGTCGAGGAGCAACACGAACCGGACTTCCTCATGCAGTTCGACCGGTTGGTCGGAGCGTAGGGAGCCAGCGGACCCATGGTTGCAGTGGTGATCCAGTGCGCGGCAGGCAAGCGCGGGGCGAGTCTTCGAACCATGCAAGGGATCCCGATCCGCTTTGTGGCCCAACCCAGCCTGGGGGCGGTCGATCGACACGCATTGCCCGCCCATCCCGACGATCCGTCCGATCGGCCCCAGGCGACATGGCGGGAGATGGTAGCCGCCTACAACGCGGACTCCGCCCGCTCCGGCACCAATCCTCTCGAACTTTGTCCCGCCTACGCTCTCTACACGCACCCGGTCTACCGCGGGCTGGAACAGCGATTCGGGATTGACGCGCTGTACATTCTTTCCGCCGGGTGGGGTTTGCTGCGGGCCGACTATCTCACTCCCGACTACGATATCACCTTCAGCCATCAAGCTGACCCGATCAACATCCGTGGCCGGAACCAGCTGTTCCACGACCACCGTCACATCCCTGAGGACGTCCAGGGCCCGGTGATCTTCATCGGTGGCATGGGCTACCTGCCGCAGTTTCTCCGGCTGACCGAGACGGTACGTGCGCCACGGCGCGCATTCTTCAACTCCGCCGTCCAGCCGCAAGCCGAGCGCTGCCGGATGATCCGCTTCGAGACGACCCGACGAACCAACTGGCACTACAGTTGCGCACAGGATCTGATCGCCGGCCGGCTCGACCGCTGGCTCGCGCCATGACGCCGGCGGCGGGCCGAGACTGCCGCGCCGGGCCGGGCCCGCCCCTCAATCCCGATCCAATCCGCCGCTGACGTTCAGCCGCTCCCCCGTCACGTCGTCCGGCGCATCCAGCGCCAGCCAGACCACCGCGCGCGCCACCGTCGCGCAATCGGTGCGCCGGCCCAGCGGGATCCGCGCGGTGCGCTCGGACAGGAAGACCTCGAAATCCTCCCGCCCGGCGAGCGCCGCCAGCTGCTGCTCGCTGATCCGCTGCATCGGCGTGTCCATCATCCCCGGCGCGACACTGGTCACGCTCACCCCGAACGGCGCCAGCGCCAGCGCGGCGGCGCGCGTCACCGCATCGACCCCGGCCTTGCTCGCCGCATAGGCGAGGTAGTCCGGCAGCGCCATGCGCGAGGCAGGGGAGGTGATGTTGACGATCCGCCCGCACCGCGCATCGCGCATGTGCCGCCCCGCCGCGGAACAGATCAGCGCCACCGCGCGCAGATTGAGATCGAGCGTGCGGTCCCAGGTCTCCGCCCGCATCGCGAAGAACGACTCCGCGGCGCCGTAGCCGGCGTTGTTCACCACGATCTCGAGCCCGCCGAGCGCCGCGATCGCCGCGGCCACCGCCGCGTCCGGCCCGTCCGCGGCGCACAGATCGCGCGCGATCACCGCCGCGCCAGGGCACCCGCGCGCCGTTTCGTCCGCCGCCGCCGCATCGATATCGACCAGCGCCAGCGCGCAGCCGCGGGCGGCGAGTGCCTCCGCCACGGCGCGGCCCAGCCCGCTGCCCGCTCCGGTGATCAGGGCCCGTCGCGGCATGTCGTTTCCCCCATTCCAGAGAAATACCTTCCGCCGGGTGGCCGGGGCGGCGCAAGCCTCGACCCCCTCCCCCGCCGCTGCTAGCCTCCGTCCAACGCACCGCGGCGGGAGGAACCCATGCTGACCCAGGCGCAGATCGAACACTACAACGAAACCGGCGCCATCGTCGTGCCGGACGTGCTGACGCCGGCCGAGGTCGCCGAGCTGTCCCGCGTGACGGACGATTTCGTCCGCAACGCAAGCGGCCTGACCGGGCACACCGAGATCTACGACCTCGAGGACAGCCATACCCCGCAGGACCCGCGCGTGCGCCGGATCAAGGCGCCGCACCTGCACCACCCGGCCTATGCGGCGCTGGTGCGCCATCCGCGCGTCCTCGCGGTGCTGGCCGATCTCTGGGGGCCGGACATCCGCTTCGACACCGCCAAGCTCAACATGAAATCGGCCGGGTTCGGAGCGCCGGTCGAATGGCACCAGGATTGGGCCTTCTACCCGCACACCAACGACGACCTCGCGGCGGTCGGCGTGATGATGGACGACATGGAAGACGAGAACGGCCCGCTGCTGATCGTCCCCGGCAGCCATCGCGGGCCGGTGTTCGACCATCACGCCGACGGCGTGTTCTGCGGCGCGATGGACCCCTCGCGCAACGACGTGGATTACCGCGCCGCGGTGCCGCTCACCGGGCGCGCCGGGTCGATCACCGTGCATCATGTGCGCGCCGTTCATGGCTCGGCGCCGAACACCTCCGCGCGCGACCGGCGGCTGCTGCTGTTCCAGTACCGCACCGCCGACGCCTGGCCGCTGCTCGGCTTTCCCGCCGGGATCGAGGCGTTCGATGCGCTGATGGCCTGTGGCCGCCCGCGCGAACCGCGGCTCGCCCCGGTGCCGGTGCGCCTGCCGCTGCCGCCGGCGAAGCTGCAAGGCTCGCTCTATGAGAACCAGAAGGGCATGCGCAGCCGCTTCTTCGACACGCCCACCGTCGACGCACCCGGCCCGACCCGCGCCGGCGCGAGCCAACTGGTATGAGCGCCGTTCCCCCGCCCGAGCCGCTGGCCGATCGCAGCCCGAGCTTTCCCGCCGCCGACGGGCCGCCCGATCCGGTGATCTACGACGGATCGGCCCGCGCGCTGCGCCAGCGCACCGTCACCTTCGCCGCCAAGCGGCTGACCGACATGATCTACGTGACCGGCCTCGACCAGGCGAGGGCGGAGCGGCACCTGCGCTGGCGGGCCGCCGCGATCCCCGGCGGGCTGGCGGCCGGGCCGGTGCCCGATGCCGGCATCGCCGCCGCGCTGGACGCGGCGCGGCGCGACGGGCG
>JAKAZJ010000337.1 GCA_021826565.1 Pseudomonadota bacterium
GATCCGCCGCCGTCAGCCTGACGACCCGCTGTCGGGGAGAACCAAATATTATGGAGACAACAGGGCCAACTCCGCCCGTCCGTCCCGCACGGTCGGCCTTGTTGTTTCCATAATATTGCTTATGCGGCTTTTAGGGATGCGGGGTTTGTGGTTCACCCCGGTGCTTCCCATGCCGGTGTCTGCGCGGCCTTGACCATCCCTGCCCGTTCCGTCCCACCTTACGCGAACGGTCGGCCCCCCAAAAACGCCAAGGGCCGGGGGATCGCTCCCCCGGCCCTTTGCGTGGCGTGTGCCGCGATCAGCCGTTACCGGCGGCCTGGCCCTGCTGATAGGTATACGCCGGGGCCGCGGAGGCCACCGAGGCGCCAGCCGACACCAGCAGGCCCAGCACCAGGAAAGCGGCAAGGAACTTCGTCATCGTCATCTCCATCCGTATCTATCCGTCAGGCTCGTCCCTGACTGAGGCCGGAGATAAGCTCTGCCGCGCTGCAACATAACCGTCATCGAGGTCATAGTACCTGTGCGCGGGAGTCAGGAATTGAGGGGTTGCGCGACCGCGCCCCAGCGCCAGCCGCCCGGCGCTACCGCCCGAGCGCGGCGCGAAACCGGTCGCGGGCGATATGCGGGACCAGATTCCGCTTCACCCGCGGCGGCGGCGCGGCGGTGACGCGCAGCCACAGGAACGCAAGCCCCGGCTCGGCCAGCAGGCGCCGGGCTTCGGGCAGGTCTTCCGCCTGATCGATGCGGTGTACCGCCGGGAACCCGGCGCCGCGCGCGATCTGGTCCAGGGCCACGCCGAGCCCGGTATGGCTGTCCTGGTTCCCGGTCTCGCCGTAATGGCCGTTATCGACGCAGATCAGCGTCAGATTGGGCGGATTCTGCACCGCGATCGCGGCCAGGGCGCCCAGATTCATCAGCAATTCGCCATCGCCGGTGACCACCAGGACGGCCCGGTCGGGGCGCGCCAGCGCCAGGCCCAGCCCCATCATCGGCGCCGCCCCCATCGCGCCCCCCAGGCCGAACACGGACGGGCTGTCCGCGGTCAGCGCGGTCAGTTCCTGCGCCGTGCCGGCCAGGCCCGCGACGATCAGGTAGTCCTGCGGGCGTTCGATCAACGCCGGGACCGCCTGGCGCCGTTCCAGGACCGGGTCGGGCAGCGCCGACATCTGCAGGCGGGTCAGGCGGGCCATGGCGTATTCCTGGATCAGAACGGCTTGGCGGGATCAGAACGGCTTGGCGCCGATCAGGCGTTGGGTCAGCAGAACGGCGACCGACTGGCCACCGCCGAAGACCATGGTCAGGGCGGCGGCGACCGTGGCCGCAACCTCGTCCGGGTGTTCGGCGCGCAGGCAGATCACGCCCATCGCCGCCAGCACCGGGGTGACGGCCTGGCCCATGGGGAATTGCCAGGGGTTTCCCTCGCCGAATTCGCCCCGCATCGACACCAGGGTCAGGAACGGAAACCGCGCGCCGGCGATCAGCGACAGCATGTTGATGCAGTTGCCGACGCCGGAGGATTGCATCAGCAGCACGCCGCGCGCGCCGCCCAGATCGGCGCCGGCGAGCAGGGCGACGCCTTCCTCCTCGGTCGTGAGCGGGATCGAGTGGGCGTCGGGATCGGCCAGGGATCGGTCGATCAGGACCTTGTGCCCGGCATCGGGCACATAGGCGAACTGGGTCAGCCCGGCGGCGCGCAGTTGGTCATACAGCGCGTGCGGCCAGGTCGCGGTGCCGGTGTCGCGGTCGTGCTCGGTCATGTCGTGCCCCATGTCGTGCCCTTTGGGGCCCCTGCCCTGCCACGCTCACGCGCGGATGATGGTCCCCGATCCGCCTTCGGTAAACAGTTCCAGCAGACAGGCATGCGGCAGCCGGCCATCCAGGATCACGGCCCCCTTGGTGCCGGCGCGGACGGCGGCGGCGCAGGTCTCGACCTTCGGGATCATGCCGCCGGAGATCATGCCGGACGCCACGCCGTCGGCCACTTGTTGCAGCGACAATTCGGGGATCAGGCGCTTCTGTTCATCCAGCACGCCCGGCACGTCGGTCAGCATCAGCAACCGCGTGGCGTTCAGCGCCCCGGCGATCGCCCCGGCCACGGTATCGGCGTTGATGTTGTAGGTCTGGCCGTCGGCGCCCAGGCCGACCGGGGCGATCACCGGGATCAGCCCGGCGCCGGTCAGGGCGTGGATGACGCGGACATCGACGTGCTCGGGTTCGCCGACGAAGCCGAGATCCAGCGCCTGCTCGATATGGCTGTCCGGGTCGCGCTTCGTGCGGGTCAGTTTGCGGGCACGGATCAGGCCGGCGTCCTTGCCGCAGATGCCCACCGCCAGCGCGCCCGCGGCGCTGATCAGGCCGGCGACGTGCTTGTTGACGGTGCCGGCCAGGACCATTTCCACCACTTCCACCATGGCGGCGTCGGTGACGCGCAGGCCATCGATGAAGGTGGACTGGATCGCCAGCCGCTTGAGCATGGCGTTGATCTGCGGGCCGCCGCCATGAACCACGACCGGGTTGATGCCGACCTGTTTCAGCAACGCGATGTCGGCGCCGAACTCGGTGGCGCGGTCTTCCTCGCCCATGGCGTGGCCGCCGTATTTCACCACCACGGTGGCGCCGGCGTAGCGACGCAGATACGGCAGCGCGAGGGCGAGCGTGCGGGCCTGTTCGGCGGCGGCTGCGGCCGGGTTGGCATGCGGGCCGGTCATGCTGCGTCCTTGGTGCGGTGGCGTGGGGGGCGTGTACGGCGCGGGGCGCTGCGGGGTCAAGGCGGGGCTTGCGTTCCGCGGCGGTGGATCGTTACTTGCGGTGCTGACGGCGGGATGGAAGAGGATGAGCAACACGACCCTCTATGACCGCGACTTCTTCGCCTGGGCCGGGGAGCAGGCGGCGCTGCTGCGCGCCGGCCGTCTGGCCGAGGCCGACATCGCCCATATCGCCGAGGAGATCGAGAGCATGGGGCGCAGCGAGAAGCGCGAACTTGTCTCCCGGCTGAAGGTACTGTTGGTGCATCTGCTGAAATGGCAGTTCCAGCCGGGCGGGCGCGGCAATTCCTGGCGCCTGACGATCGCGGAGCAGCGGCGGGAAGTGGCCGAGCATCTCGACGACAACCCGAGCCTGCGGGCGCGGCTGGCCGAGGCGATGGCGAGCGCCTACGGCGGCGCAGTGCTGGCGGCGGCGCGGGAGACGAATCTGGATCCGGGAACGTTTCCGGAAGGCTGCCCGTGGGACTACGCGACGATCATGGATCCGGGGTTCTGGCCAGGGGGGGCGGCGTAGGCGCCGGCGCCCTGCCCGCATCCCTCTCCCGCATCGCGGGAGAGGGGGCATTGCCCGGGGTTACGCCGACAGCGCCGCCGGCGCGGTGCGGACCCGTTTCACCAGCAGCTTGTTCAGCGCGTGCACATACGCGCGCGCCGAGGCGACGATGGTGTCCGTATCGGACCCCTGCCCGTCCACCAACTTGCCGTTTTCCTCCAGCCGCACCGTCGTGCGCGCCTGGGCGTCGGTGCCTTCGGTCACCGCGCCGACCGAGAACAGGACCAGGTTCGCGGTATGCGGGAACGCCATCTGGATGGCGCGGAAGGCGGCGTCCACCGGGCCGTCGCCGGTGGCGACCGCGTGCTTGACCACGCCGTCCACTTCCAGCTCCAGCTCCGCCCGCTGCGGTGCCTTGGACCCGCAATGCACATCAAGCGAGACGAAGCGGATGCGCTGATGGTCACGGATCACTTCGTCATCGACCAGCGCCACCACGTCTTCGTCGAACACCACTTTCTTGCGGTCGGCCAGGTCCTTGAAGCGGCGGAATGCATCATTGAGCTGGTTGTCGCC
>JAKAZJ010000338.1 GCA_021826565.1 Pseudomonadota bacterium
GTAGCTTTCCTGGATCGGCCGCACCCGGTCCTGGGTCAGCGGTTCGTACAGGAACCGCGCCCAGTCGTTCAGCACCGCCATCTTGTCATCCGTCAGCCCGACGAACCCCCAGGTCGCATAGGCCCGATGCGCCTTGGCATCGTCGTGGTCGCGCACCGCTTCGTACAGATCGATCACGCCGCGCACGAACTGCGACGGGAACACCCGGATCGCGCCGAAATCCAGCAGGTTGACCGACCCGTCGGCGCACACCTGGTAGTTGCCCAGATGCGGATCGCCATGGATCACGCCATAACGGTAGAACGGTACGTACCACGCCCGGAACAACGCCGCGGCAATCCGGTTGCGTTCCTCCGCCGGCGGGTCCTCGCCCAGGCGCGCCATCAGCGGGCGGCCGTCCAGCCAGGTCATGGTCAGCAGCCGCCGCGTGCACAGCCCGTCCACCGGCACCGGAACATGCACGTCGGGAACGTCGCGCAGCATGATGCCGTACAGCCGCATCTGCGCCGCCTCGCGCTCGTAATCCAGCTCCTCGCGCAGCCGCGCGGTCAGTTCCTTGTAGATTTCCTCATGCTGGATCGCGTTGTCCATGCGGTGATACACCGCCATCGCCAGTTTCAGCTGGCGCAGATCGGCCTCCACCGTGCTCGCCATGTCGGGGTATTGCAGCTTGCAGGCCACCTCGGTCCCGTCATGCAGCACCGCGCGATGCACCTGACCCAGGCTGGCCGCGGCGGACGCCTCGCGCGAGAACGAGGCGAAGCGCTTTTCCCAGTCCACGCCAAGCTCGCTCGCCATGCGTCGGCGCACGAAATTCCAGCCCATGGCAGGCGCGTTGGCCTGTAGCTGCGCCAGTTCTTCGGCGTATTCCGCCGGCAGCGCGTCGGGCACCGTGGACAGGAACTGCGCCACCTTCATCAGCGGGCCTTTCAGCCCGCCCAGGATGGTGCGCAGATCCTCGGCATGCGCCGCGCGATCGGTCCGTATCCCAAACATTTTCGCGCCCGCCACCCGCGCCGCGATCCCGCCCATCGCGCCGGAGGTCCGCGCCATGCGCCGGATCTCGCCGAACAGCGAACTGCCGTCTTCCGACGCCATCAGCCCATCGCCTCCAGCTCGTCGATGAAGCCCGCGATCACGTCCAGGCCGCGCTTCCAGAACGATGGCTGGGACGCATCCAGGCCGAACGGCGCCAACAGCTCCCGATGGCGCTTCGTGCCGCCCGCGCGCAGCAGGTCCAGATATTTCGCGGCGAATCCCGGATGGCCCTCGCGGAACACGGCATACAGCGCGTTCACCAGGCAATCCCCGAACGCATAGGCATACACGTAGAACGGGGAATGGATGAAATGCGGCACGTACGACCAGAATACGTCGTAGTCCGGAGAAAACACGAACGCCGGCCCCAGGCTTTCCACCTGCACGGACCGCCAGATCTCGCCGATCCGTTCGGGCAGCAACTCGCCCTGGCGGCGTTCTTCGTGCACCAGCGTCTCGAAGCGGTAGAACGCGATCTGGCGCACCACCGTGTTCAGCATGTCCTCCACCTTGGCGGCCAGCATGATCCGCCGCCGGCGCGGGTCGGTCTCCGCGTCCAGCAGGGCGCGGAAGGTCAGCATCTCACCGAACACGCTGGCGGTTTCAGCCAAAGTCAGCGGCGTGGAGGAACGCAGATATCCCTGCGCCGTGCCGGCCAGAACCTGGTGCACGCCGTGGCCGAGTTCATGCGCCAGGGTCATCACGTCGCGCGTCTTGCCGTGGTAGTTCAGCAGCAGATAGGGATGCGCGGACGGCACCGTGGGATGCGCGAACGCCCCACCCGCCTTGCCCGGATGCAAGGTCGCGTCGATCCAGGGACGGGCGAAGAAGCGCGCGCCCACCTCCGCCAGTTCCGGACTGAAGGCGCGATAGGCGGATAGCACCCGCTTCTGGGCGTCGGCCCAGGGGATTTCCTGGTCGTCGTCCTCGGGCAGCGGCGCGTTGCGGTCCCAGTGTTGCAGCTTGTCCAGACCCAGCCAGCGGGATTTCATCGCGTAGTAGCGATGCGCCAGCCGCGGAAAATCGGCGCGCACGGCGGCGACCAGCGCGGCCACCACCTCGTCCTCCACCATATTGGCGCGGTTGCGCGCGGAACCCGGCGCCGGGTAGTGGCGCCAGTCATCGACGATCGCCTTGTCCTTCGCCAGCGTGTTGGTGATCAGCGCGAATAATTTCACCCGCTCGGTGAAGGCGGCGCCGATCGCGCGGCCGGCGACCTCGCGCACGGCGCGGTCGCGGTCCGACAATTTGTTCAGCGCCGCGCTCACGGTCAGCGACTCGCCGGCAACGTCGATGCGCATCCCGGCCATGGTCTCGTCGAACAGGCGCGACCAGGCGGCGTGGCCGGTGACGTCCTTCTCGTGCAGCAGCTTTTCCAGCTCGTCGGATAGTTGGTGCGGGCGGAACACGCGCAAATCCGCAAGCCACGACCGCCAGGGGGCCAAAGCAGGGTCGCGCAGCTTGGCTTCCAGCACCGGCTCCTCCAGCCGGTTCAGCTCCAGGGTGAAGAACAGCAGATCGCTGCTGATCGTGGTCACGCGCTCGGTTACGTCCTGATAGAAGCGGGCGCGGGCGGCATCGGTCTGATCGGCGGCGAACAACAACTGGGCGTAGGACGCGAGGCGACCCAGCACCTCCTCGATCGCCTCGTACTCGCCGATGGCGCCGGCCAGCGCCGCGCCGGACAGGCCCGCCAGCGTCGCGGCGTAGCGCGCGGCGAACGCCTTCGCCTGCGCTGCGGCGGCGGCGAAATCTCGGTCCACCGCCGGATCGTCCGGCGCGGGATAGAGATCCGTCAGGTCCCAGGCCGGCAGATCGGCCGCTTCGTGGGGGGAGGTTGGCCGCATCGCTTGCTGTTCCTGGGGCTGCTAAGACGTCTCGACACATAAGCGGCCCGCCGCCTTCGTCAAAGGGCGCCGACCGGGGAGGCGTTGTGACCGAGTATCCCAGCTGGCCCAACCTGGCGGCGATGATGTTCGACCGCGCCCGTCTCTGGCCGGACCGGAACATGCTGCGGTTCCATCATGACGGTGCCTGGCACGGCGTCACCTGGGGCGGGTTCGCGCGCGCAGCGGCCTCGGCCGCCCGCTTCCTGGCGGCGGCCGGCATTGTCCACGGCGACCGCGTGGTGATCTGCGCGCCCAACCGCCCCGAATATCCGATCGCCGAGACCGCGCTGATGGCCCTCGGCGCGGTCCCGGTTCCGGCCTACGTCACCAACACCGAGGCCGATCACGCCCATATCCTGCGCGATTGCGGGGCGCGCGCCGCAATCGCGGGCTCCGCGAAACTCGCCGCCACCTTGCGCGCGGCCGCCGGCCCCGCCGGGCTCGACCTGCTGGTGGTGATGGACGATCCACCGGAAGACACCTGCCCCTGGTCGGCGCTGGTCGCCGATCCCGCGCCCCCCGACGACATCGCCGCCGCCGCCGCCGCGCACCCGCCGGAGACCCTGGCGGCGCTGATCTATACGTCGGGCACCGGCGGCGCGCCGCGCGGGGTGATGCTGCCGCACCGCGCCATCCTGTCGAATTGCCGCGGCGCCGCGGCGCTGGTCGCTCCGCTCCGCCTGGGGGCGGGGGATCTCTATCTGTCCTTCCTGCCGTTGGCGCATAGCTACGAACACACGGTGGGGCAGTTCTTCCTGCCCTCGCTGGGGGTGGAGATCGCGTATGCCCGCGGCGTGGAGCATCTGGCGGCGGATCTGCTCGCCACCCGCCCCACGGTGCTTGCCACCGTCCCGCGGGTGCTGGAAGCGGTGCGCGGCCGGGTTCTGGGC
>JAKAZJ010000339.1 GCA_021826565.1 Pseudomonadota bacterium
CCGGCCCGGGTCACGCCCCCCCACCGGGGCGCTTCTCTTCTGAAAGGGAGAGCTGCATATGGCACTTGCCGCACCGCGTCCGGATCAACGTCCGGCCACCCCCCATTTCTCCTCTGGCCCTTGCGCCAAGCGACCCGGCTGGACCGTGGCCGCGCTGGCCGGCGCCTTTCTCGGCCGCAGCCATCGCGCCGGCGCGGGCAAGGCGAAGCTGGTCGAAATCGTCACCCGCTCCCGCGCGATCCTGGGCATCCCCCCTGACTGGCGCATCGGCATCGTCCCGGCCTCCGACACCGGCGCGGTCGAGATCGCGCTGTGGACCCTGCTCGGCGCGCGCGGCGTGGATGTGCTGTCGCATGAAAGCTTCTCCGCCGGCTGGGCGACCGATATCGTCAAGCAGTTGAAACTGGCCGATACCCGCGTGCTGGACGCGCCGTATGGGCGGTTGCCGGACCTGACGCAGGTGGATTTCGCGCGCGACGTGGTGCTGGCCTGGAACGGCACCACCTCCGGCGTGCGCTACGCGAACGGGGATTGGATTCCCGCCGACCGGCAGGGATTGGTGATCGCGGACGCCACCTCGGCCGCGTTCGCGATGGCGCTGCCCTATGACAAGCTGGATGTGGTCACCTGGTCCTGGCAGAAGGTGCTGGGCGGGGAGGCCGCGCATGGGATGCTGGCGCTGTCGCCGCGCGCGGTCGCGCGGCTGGAATCCTTCACGCCGCCGCGGCCGTTGCCGAAGATCTTCCGCCTGACCAAGGGCGGCAAGCTGATCGACGGGATCTTCAAGGGCGAAACGATCAACACGCCCTCGATGCTGTGCGTGGAAGACGCGCTGGACGGGCTGCGCTGGGCCGAGGCGATCGGCGGCCTGCCCGCCCTGATCGCGCGCACGGAAGCCAATCTGGCCGCCATCGCCGCCTGGGTCGCGCGCAGCGACTGGGCCGGGTTCCTGGCCGAGACGCCGGCGACGCGATCGCCCACCTCGATCTGCCTGCGGATCACCGCACCCTGGTTCACGACGCTGGCCGCGGAGGCGCAGGCGAAGGCCGCGAAACAGATCGCGGCCCTGCTGGAACAGGAAGGCGTTGCCTACGACATCGCCTATTACCGCGACGCGCCGCCGGGCCTGCGCATCTGGGCGGGCGCGACCGTGGAAACCACCGACATCGCGGCGCTGCTGCCGTGGCTGGACTGGGCGCACGAAACCGTCGCCGCCGCCACCGCCACGCAAGTCGCCGCATAACCGGACACCGCACATGCCCAAAGTCCTGATCAGCGACAAATTGTCGCCCGCCGCCGTTGACATCTTCCGTTCGCGCGGCATCGAAACCGATTTCAAACCCGGCCTGTCGCCGGCCGAACTGCGCGCCATCATCGGCCAGTATGACGGGCTGGCGATCCGCTCCGCCACCAAGGTCACGCGCGAGCTGCTGGACGCCGCCACCAACCTGAAAGTGGTCGGCCGCGCCGGCATCGGCGTCGATAATGTCGATGTGAAATCCGCCACCGCCCGCGGCGTGGTGGTGATGAACACCCCGCACGGCAACACCATCACCACCGCCGAGCACGCCATCGCCATGATGTTCGCGCTCGCCCGCCAGATCCCGGAAGCCTCGGCTTCCACCAAGGCGGGCAAGTGGGAAAAGAACCGCTTCATGGGCGTGGAGCTGACCGGCAAGACGCTGGGGCTGATCGGCTGCGGCAATATCGGTTCCATCGTCGCCGAACGCGCGATCGGGCTGCATATGAAGGTGATCGCCTACGATCCGTTCCTGGGTGAGGCGCGCGCGCTGGCGCTGGGCGTGGAGAAGGTCGAGCTGGACGCCCTGCTGGCGCGGGCCGACTTCATCACGCTGCACACGCCGCTGACCGACGCGACCCGCAACATCCTCTCGCGCACGGCGCTGGAGGCCACCAAGAAAGGCGTGCGCATCATCAACTGCGCCCGCGGCGGGCTGGTGGACGAAGCGGCGCTGGCCGATGCCATCGCCGCCGGCCATGTCGCCGGCGCCGCGCTGGATGTGTTCGAGACCGAACCGGCCACGCAGAATCCGCTGTTTGCCCTGGAAAACGTGGTCTGCACCCCGCATCTGGGCGCGGCGACCGCGGAAGCGCAGGAAAACGTCGCGCTGCAGGTCGCCGAACAAATGAGCGATTTTCTGCTGACCGGCGCGGTGGCCAACGCGATCAACATGCCGTCGGTCTCGGCCGAGGACGCGCCGCGCCTGCGCCCCTACATGGATCTGTGCCGCCTGCTCGGCGCCTTCGCCGGCCAGCTGACCCATTCGCGGGAGGGCGTGATCCGCCGCGTCACGATCGAATACGAAGGCCAGGCCGCCACCTTGAACCACCGCCCGCTGACCGCGGCTGTGCTCGCCGGGCTGATGACCCCGGTGGTCGCGGGGGTGAACATGGTCAACGCGCCGATCGCCGCGCGCGAACGCGGGATCGAGGTCGCCGAGACCGAAATCGACCGCGCCGGCGAATACCAGACCCTGGTGCGGGTGACGGTGGATGCCGACAAACTGACCCGCTCCGTGTCCGGCACGCTGATCGCCGGCCGCCGGCCGCGGCTGGTGGAGATCAAGGGGATTCCGGTGGAGGCCGATTTCGCGGCCAACATGCTGTACGTGACCAACAAGGACAAACCCGGTTTCATCGGCCGCTTCGGCGCCACGCTCGCCGGCGCGGGCATCAACATCGCCACCTTCCATCTGGGGCGCGCCGAGCCGGGCGGGGACGCGATCTGCCTGGTCGCGCTCGACGAACCGGTGCCGGACGACGTCCTGGGTATGGTGCGCGATCTGCCGCAGGTGGTGCAGGCCAGCCGGCTGGCGTTCTGACCCGCGGCTTGTCCCGGACCGGCGGGCAGCGTATGCACCCGCCCGCTTTGCCAGGGAGTGCGGGCATGACGACCGAGACCACGCCCACCCCGCGCTGGGGGGCGATGCTGGCCGTGCTCGGCGTCGTCTATGGCGATATCGGCACCAGCCCGCTCTATGCCTTCAAGTCCAGCCTGATTTTGTTCCGCGGCATCCGCATTTCCGATGTCGAAATCCTCGGCATCCTGTCGCTGATCTTCTGGTCGCTGATACTGATCGTCACGGTGAAATACGTCACCCTGGTGATGCGCGCCGACAACCGTGGCGAAGGCGGCATCCTGGCGCTGATGGCCCTGGCGCAGCGGGTTTGCGTCAACCACAGAACCCGCGCCGTGGTGGCCCTGGTCGGCATCGCCGGCGCGTGTCTGTTCTTCGGCGACGGGGTCATCACCCCGGCAATCTCGGTGCTGTCGGCGCTGGAGGGGATCGAAGTCTCAGCCCCGGGTCTGCGCGATTTCATCCTGCCGATCGCGGTGGTGGTGATCGTCGTGCTGTTCGCCGTACAATCGCGCGGCACCGAGCGCGTGGGCCAGTTGTTCGGACCGGTGATGGCGCTGTGGTTCCTGACCATCGGCGTGTTGGGCCTGGCGCAGATCGCAATCCACCCCTACGTGCTGCTGGCGATCGCGCCGTGGTACGCGTTGCAGCTGGTGATCGTTTACAAGGGCATGGCGTTCTTCGTGCTCGGCGCGGTGGTGTTGTGCGTGACCGGGGCCGAGGCCCTGTATGCCGATATGGGGCATTTCGGCGCCCATCCGATCCGGCTGAGCTGGTCCTGGTTCGTGCTGCCCTGCCTGGTCCTGAATTATTTCGGCCAGGGTGCCGCCGTCGTGTCCAACCACGCCGTGCTGCATAACCCGTTCTATCTGATGGCGCCGACCTGGTTCCGGGTGCCGCTGGTGGTGCTGGCGACGCTGGCGACCGTG
>JAKAZJ010000340.1 GCA_021826565.1 Pseudomonadota bacterium
GGTCGCCGTGCTGTCGGCGATGACCTGCCCGTCAATCTCGGCCTTCATTGCCGGCTCCCGGTTGGTTGGCGGCAGCATGGACCCGACGGGTGCCAGCTTGCAACTTTCGCGCGCAGGCCGCCGGCCCGCATCTCCCGCCTCGCAACTTCTTCCCTGGTTGCGTGCACGCCGCCGCTGCCGCATTGCCTCCCGCCCCGCCCGTCCCGCATACTCCCGGCACCCCCCTCGCCAGGACCCTCTCCATGCACTGGACTCCCCGCCGCGAGCGTTATCGCGCCCATCTGACCGCGCCCACCTGCCTGCACCCCGGCTCGGTGTTCGACCCCATTTCCGCCCGCATCGCCGAGGATCTGGGCTTCGAGATCGGCATGTTCGCGGGTTCCACCGGCAGCCTGGCCGTCCTCGGCGCCCCCGATATCATCGCGCTCACTTTGACCGAGTTCGCCGCGCAGGCCCTGCGCATCAACCGCGCCATCGCCACGTTGCCCCTGATGGTCGACGCCGATCACGGATATGGCAACGCCATCAACGTGATGCGCACCGTCGAGGAACTGGAAACCGCCGGCGTCGCCGCCCTGACGATCGAGGATACCGCGCTTCCGCGGGCCTATGGCGAGACCAAACCCCGCCTGATCTCGATCGAGGAAGGGCGCGGCAAGATGCGCGCCGCACTGGCCGCGCGGCAGGACCCGAGCCTCTGCATCATCGGCCGCACCTCGGCCGCAGGCCTGACCGGCCTGGACGACGCCATCGCCCGCGCCCGCGCCTATGAAGCGGCCGGCGTGGACGGCCTGTTCTTCGCCGGCGGCATGACCCGCCCGGTCCTGGACGCGATCGCCGAGGCCACCAAAATCCCCCTTCTGCTGGGCGGCGTTCCGGCCGAGATGCTGGATCGCGCGTATCTGGCCAGCCGGCGGGTCCGCATCGCCCTGCAAGGCCATCAGCCCTTCGCCGCCGCCGTCCAGGCAATCCACAACACCCTGAAATCGCTCCGGGAAGGCACCGCCCCTAAGGACCTGCAGGGCATCGCTCCGCCGGCCCTGATGGCGCGCGTCACCCGCGATGCCACCTACGCCGCCCACGCGCGCGACTATCTGGGCGCCTCCGGCTGACCCCGCGCATCGAGGATCACGCCCTCATCGGCGACTGCCGCACCGCCGCCCTGGTGGCGCGCGACGGCACGATCGACTGGCTCTGCCTGCCGCGATTCGACAGCCCGGCCTGCTTCGCCGCCCTTCTGGACAGCGAAAACGCCGGGTTCTGGCGCATCGCCCCGGCGGCGCCGGCGCGTACCACGCGGCGCTACCGCCCCGGCACGCTGATCCTGGAGACCACCTTCGACACCGACCAGGGCCGCGTCACCCTGACCGATTTCATGCCCCCCGCCCCCACGCCCGAGGGCGCCGCCCCGGCCCTGATCCGCCTGCTGCGCGCCGAAACCGGTGCCACCGAGATCCGCTTCGACCTCCGCCTGCGCTTCGATTACGGGGCCTTCGCCCCCTGGGTGACCCGCCGCCAGACCGGCTTCGGCATCACCGCCGTCGCCGGGCCGGACCTGGTGGTGCTGCACAGCACGGTTCCGATCCGCGGCGAAAATCTGACCTCGGTGGCCCGCTTCACTCTCCGCGCCGGGGAGGAAGCGGCCTTCGTCCTGATCCACGGCCCGTCCCACCGCACCCCGCCCGCCGCTCCCGAACCCGCCCGCGCCCTGCACGCCACCGAGGCATTCTGGTCCGACTGGACCTCCCGCAACCGCTACCGCGGCAAGTGGCGCGCCGAGGTCGAACGCTCGTTGATCACCCTCAAGGGCCTGACATCGGCCGAAACCGGCGGCATCGTCGCCGCCCCCACCACCTCGCTGCCGGAGCAGCCGGGTGGCCCCCGCAACTGGGACTACCGCTATTGCTGGCTGCGCGACGCCGCCTTCACGCTGCGCGCTCTGCTGGATGTAGGCTATCGCGAGGAAGCGCGTGCCTGGTCCGCCTGGCTGCGCCGCGCCGTCGCCGGCAGCCCCGCCCAGCTTCGCACCCTGTATGGCGTGGCCGGAGAGCGCCGGATTCCCGAATGGGAAGTGCCGTGGCTGGCGGGTTATGGTGGCGCCAAGCCGGTCCGGGTGGGCAACGCCGCCGGCGACCAGCTCCAACTGGACACCTATGGCGAGGTCATCGATGCCCTCAGCCACGCCAGAGCCGCCGCGCTTGCCGCTCCTGGCGAGACCTGGGGCGTCATGCGGGTCCTGACCGATCACCTGGCGACCGTGTGGGACCAACCCGATGAGAGCATCTGGGAGGTCCGCGGCGGGCGTCGGCATTTCGTGTTCTCGAAAGTCATGGCCTGGGTCGCGTTCGACCGCGCCGCCCGCGAGGCGGCGCGGCGTGGCGCCACCGCCGAGCTTGCCCGCTGGCGTCCGCTCCGCACCCGCCTGCACGCCGAGATTTGCGCCCGCGGCTTCGACGCCTCCCTCGGCAGCTTCGTCCAGTCCTATGACAGCCACGCCCTGGATGCCTCGGCGCTGATGTTCCCGCTGGTCGGCTTCCTCCCCGCCACCGATCCTCGCATGATCGGCACCGTCGCCGCGATCGAGCGCGATCTGCTGCACGACGGCCTGGTCCGCCGCTACCGCACCGAAGACGGTACCGACGGTCTCGCGGGCGGGGAGGGGGTGTTCCTGGCGTGCAGCTTCTGGCTGGTGGAAGTCATGGCCCTGCAAGGCCGGCGCGCGGAAGCCGAGGTCCTGTTCACCCGCCTCCTGACGCTCGCCAACGATGTCGGCCTGCTGGCCGAGGAATACGACCCCGCGACGGGCTCCCAACTCGGCAATTTTCCGCAAGCCTTCTCGCATCTGGCGTTGATCAACGCGGCGCGGCGGCTGGCGCTGGCCAAGAACGGGGCGTAGCGCTACGCCGCCCGCAAGGCCGAGACCTGCACCCCGAAGACCGCCGCCAGGCCGCGCTCGCCCGCCGCCGAGACTGCCACCGCCCGGCTGTCGCGCCCGCGTTCCACCCAGCCGCAGGCGAAGCACCGCGCCGCCAGCGCCGCGCCCAGCGCCCCGGCCAGATGCGGGCGACGCTCGGACCAGTCCATGCACGCGCGGCAGAACCGGCGTCGTCCCGCCGTCAGCGGCGCCATGTCGATCCCGAACCCGGTCAGGAACGCGGCGCCGTCCGGTGTGACCTCGCCGCCATCGGCGCCGAGCAACACGTGACCCCGCGCGTCCAGCGTCTCGGTCAGCGCCACGCCGAGCCGTCCGGCCAGGTGGTCATAGCAGGTGCGGGCCAGCCGCAGCGCGGGATCGCCGCGCCAGAGCGGCGGCGCGCGTTCGGCCGCCACCGCCAGCATCGCCTCCAGCAACTGCGCGACCGCCGGGGAGGCGAGATGGAATCGCGCCATCCGCCCCTCGCGCACCACCGTCAGCAGCCCGGCGTCCACCAGCCGCGCCAGGTGCCCGCTGGCCGTGGGTGCGGCGACGCCGGCGCGGTACGCCAGTTCCTTGGCGGTCAGCGCCCGGCCGTCGAACAATGCGGTCAGGATTGCGGCGCGGGCGGGCACGCCGATCGCGGCGGCGATCTCGGCCATGCTGGCGGGCGAGGAACGGGGCATCGCGGTCTCCGATGCAAGACACGGGCAATGTCCTACGCGCCGCGGCGGCGCGTGTCGCCGGTGATCGCATCGGCCGTGACCGAAGCGATCGGAGCGGACCGGCGGCGGCGCGGTGCCTATGTCGGGCATCCGAACCAGAACCGGAGACGCCCGCCATGTCCGCCGCCCCGTTGCTCGACCCGCGCGAAACCCACCACCTGGTC
>JAKAZJ010000341.1 GCA_021826565.1 Pseudomonadota bacterium
GGGCCAGATGCGCGATCACGTGCAGCAGCGGGGCGAACACCCTTGGATGGGCCTGACGCTCGGGCAGTGCGCCGGCGGCGGTGGCGACGGCGGCGGACAGGATTGCCAACGTCAGCGGATCGTCCATCGCCAGTGCGGCGCTGGGGTGGACCAGTTCGCCGGTGAAGGCACCCAGCTGGTCGGCCAGCCGCGCCACCCAGCGCAATTCCGCCAGATTGCCCGGCTGCCACAGCCCGGCATGGGCGCGGGACGCACCGCCGCGGACCAGGCCGCGATGCAGCCCGTGCACCTCGGTCATCACCGCGGCGATAATGTCGGCTTCGCCGTAGGGGCGAATTTCCAGGATGATAGCGGGGGCGGTCCAGTCCATGGCGGCCGACGGATGATGGGGGCCAGCCTATAGCAGCTTCAGCGGCTTCGGGGCGCCCCCGAACGGCGGCGTTCGTCGCCAGCGGCGCGCGCTGGACCAAAAGCAGGCGATGGCGTCTGATGGCGCCGGAAACGTCGCCCCGAAACCTTGGCCCGAAACTTTAGAAGGTACCGCCATGACCCGTATTCCGGCTTTCGTGCTTGCCGCCGCCCTGCTCGCTGCCTGCCCCGCGCTCGCCGCGCCCAAGCCGACGCGCATCCGCGGCACCATCGCCGGAGTCCACGGCGACACGCTGCTGGTGCACACCGCGGCCGGCCCGACCGTACCGATCCATCTGACCGCCAAGACCGCGTACCGGGAAGTGACGCGCACCTCGCTGGATCATGTGGCCCCTGGCAGCTATATCGGCACCGCGACGAAGACGGCGGGCGGCAAGCAGGTCGCGTTGGAAGTCCTGGTGTTCCCGCCGGCGATGAAAGGCGTGGGGGAGGGGCACTATCCCTGGGACCGGATCAGGGACACGACCCGTGCCGGGCACGGCACCACCGCCAGTAGCATGACCAACGGGACCATCACCGCCGCCGCGCCGACGACGGTGGCGAGCAGCATGACCAACGGCACCGTCGCCACGACTGCCGGGGCGGCAGGCGGCAAGCAGATCACCGTCACCTATGCCGGCGGCACGCAGACCGTTATCGTGCCGCCCTCCGCGCCGATCGTGACGCTGCTGCCGGGGACCCGGGCCGAGCTGAAACAGGGCGCGGGCGTGTTCGTCGTGGCCGTGGGTCCGCGCGGGAAGATGACCGCGATCGCGGTCAACGCGGGGATCGATGGGGTCAGGCCGCCGATGTGATCCGGGTGAGCGCGCGGCGGCCAGGATGCCTCGGTTCCTCTGCACCACCTGCGGCACGCAGTATCCGGAGACGCCGGCGCCGCCGGCCGCCTGCGCCATCTGCGCCGATGAACGCCAATATGTGAACCCGCTGGGCCAGGCGTGGACCACCCCGGACGCCCTGGCCCGCACTCATCGCAACGCCTTCGCCGAACACGAACCGGGCCTGCTTGGCATTGGCACCACGCCGGGCTTCGCCATCGGCCAGCGCGCGCTCCTGGTGACCACCCCGGTGGGCAATCTGCTGTGGGATTGCATCAGCCTGCTGGACCCCGCCACCGAGCGGATCATCGCGGCGCTGGGTGGGATCGCCGCGATCGCAATCTCTCATCCGCATTATTACGCGGCGATGACCAGCTTCGCGCGCGCGTTTGCCGCCCCGATCCTTCTGCACGCGGCCGATCGCGTGCATGTGATGGACCCGGACCCGGCGATCCGGTTCTGGGAGGGCGAGACCCTGGAGGCGCTGCCAGGCCTGACCCTGATCCGGTTGGGCGGACATTTCGCCGGCGGCACGGTGCTGCACTGGGCGGCGGGCGCGGGCGCCTTGTTGTCGGGCGATATCCTGCAGGTGGGGCCGGACCGGCGCGTCAGCTTCATGCGCAGCTACCCGAACCTCATTCCGCTGGATGCCGGGACCGTGCGTGGGATCGCGGCGAAGCTTGTGCCGTGGGCGTTCGGGCGCGTGTACGGCGCATGGTGGGACCGGGTGATCGCCGCGGGCGGCACAGAGGCGGTCGCGTCTTCCGCCGCGCGCTATATCGCGGCGGTCACTGCCCCGCCGCGCGATCCTTCTCGGGCGTTGGAGCATCCGACCGACCTGGGGCATTGACCTGGAGCGCGTGCCGGCCCGCGCCCGAAAAGAAAAACATCACTTTTGAGACGAATGAACAAGTAACGTCGACAATGCCGCCTTAAAGTCCTCTCGGTCCGGCTCCAAGCTTATCGCCGTAGTGAATTCGGCCGTTGCTTTGTCGATGCGGCCCATTGTCCAGAATACATAGCCCAGATCAGCGTGTGGTCGTCCATCTCGCGGCGAGGAAGACGCTGCCTCATGCAAACGTCGGAGCGCATCCTCGGCACTGTCGAGCATGCCATGCTGCAGGTACAGCTGACACAGACGGAACTGCGCGGAGTGATGGTCGGGAAGCATGGCTCCCAAGTGGCATGCCAGACTCAGGGCGCGAGTGGAGTCGCCGCTACGAAGACACAAATCGATCAGCAACTGGTTCGAGTGCCAGTCAAAAAAATGAATCTCCAGCGAGCGTTCAATTGCCGCCCGAGCGGCGGAATGCCAACCGAGGTCCAGATAGCGCTCCGCGAGGAGAGTCAGATTGCGCTGGTCATCGGTATCCAGATGCACGGACGCGCATGCGTACTCGAGTGCTTCCTGCTTCCGTCCCAGATGGGCAAGCAACCGGCTCATTGCGGCAGCCGCATCTGGCGATGACGGTGCGAGCTTAATTCCTCGCGTGAGATGCGCTTCCGCTGCTTCATATTGCCCACTGTCCAGCAATCGAATACCTTCGAATATGTCGATCTGATATATTCCATTGATGTAGTCGGAGGCATAATCATCAAACGTCAGCCGAGAGCGATTTACTCTGAATTTGTATGCGGGGTCACGCCCTGGTATGTGGAAATAGCTGACGATCCCGGGATGGATCGGCATTTCCAGTAGGCCCCACAGGGAAATATGATGCAACCGTTCGGCTTGATCGACCTTTCGTTCGCAATCTCCTAATTCCTTCAGAAGCTGCGAAAACACGATCCGGGCCAGATGCCAGAATAGTGGTTTGGCGAGGTTCTGACGGGAGATGAACAACGGCTGACTTTCGATGTTGTCGGAAATATAATCTGCAATGCTGATGTCGAAACCTGCCTTCTGGTCGCGTAACCGCTGAGTCTCCAAGCCGATTTCGAATCGACGCTCAATCCGTGCCGTCCTGACGATATCCAGTTCAGCGTATGCGGCAACAGCATCTCGGGCAGTTGCCCCGTTCATAAAGAGTTGCGCCAGAAACCCATCTCCGCATTCGCCGGCAAACGCGCCGCAGATATGCATCGGGGTTTCCCCCCATCGCGGATGGGTCTGGCCGGCATAGGGCCACAGGAAGGAACCGTTTACGTATGGGAATCGAATGATTCTGGCACGTGTCCCGGCGCCCTCGATGTCGAATCCTTCGATGTCGGAGACCTGTAGCACGACTACATCCGCCATGCGTATCGCGGCCACGTCTGAATCGGAAACGTGCTGATAATTCACCCATATACTATCATACGCGCTCGATCCAATTATGCATCCGAGCCACGCGTGATAGAGAGCGCTAGCCAGGGCGTTACCGAGGAAGACTATGCGTGGCTTCATGGTAACGGGCACTCCAAGGCGGGTATCCGAGGACGGGCAGGGCCGAGCATAACCAAGTCAAAACCATATGTCGCGACCCGGAAGAAATAAGACTACCCTCCGTAATCCGTTCAGCCGCGCACACGGCCCGCGCGGCGTCGGCATGCCATAGCAATCGCCCTTGATGTTGA
>JAKAZJ010000342.1 GCA_021826565.1 Pseudomonadota bacterium
TCCGCGAGGCGGCATGCAGCGGATGCGCGTCCAGATCCTGCACGCGGAACACAGCGGCCACGCCCGGCGCGACCAAGGCGGCGCCCGTGTCGATCGCAACGATCCGCGCATGGGCGTGATCGCTGCGCCGGAATGCGACATGCAGGCAGCGCGCCGGTTGATGATCGTCGGTGAACGCACCGAGACCGGCGAGCAGCCGCGCATCCTCCCGCCGCGTCAGGCGGGCACCGATGAAGCGTGGGCGCAACTCGGGCGTCATGCGTAGAACGCCGCGCCGGTGCGCAGTCCCGTCCATTGCACCGCATCGTGACCGCAAATCACATAGGCACCGCCGGCCACCAGGCGGCGGATCTCGGCGAACGAGGCATGGGCGCGTTCCACGTCCCATGTGTTGCGCGGTGCGCGATCCTGCTCGAGATGTTCCGCCAGTGCGACGGCATCGGAGGCGAGCAGGAATGCGCCGTCCCGGTCCAGCGCGACCAGCGCGCAGAGCATCCCCGGCGTGTGCCCCGGCATCGGCAGCAGCATCAGCCGTCCGTCGCCGAAGACGTCGTGCGGGCCGATGATCTCTCGCACCCCGAGCCCCTGATCCCAGTCGGCCGCAACGTAGCCCATCGCCGGCCCATCCGGCGCGCGGGCGGCAGCCAGCTCGGCGGCATGGCAGATCAGCCCGGCGCGGGGAAACAGGCCGTTGCAGCCGCAATGGTCTGGATGAAGATGGGAACAGACGACAAGATCGATGTCTTCCGGACCCAGGCCCAACGCGGCCAGGCTGGCCGGCAGCGCCTGATCCGCGGTGAAGATCGGCGTCATCATCTTCGCCAGGCCACCCCAGCGCGCGGCCGCATCTGCGATCACCGATGGATGGCAGCCGGTATCGAACAGCACATTGCCCTGCGCATGGCGCAGCAGTGCAGCGCTGACCGGCAGTTCGATCATCGACTCGCGCGGCGCCCCCGGGCGGTAGGTCGCTTCCCGCATCCGCAGCCTTCCGGCCGACAGCAGATGCATGTTCATGGAGTCGCTCCGGTGCGGGCAGCCACCGCGGCGGCCAATGCGGCAACGATGCCCGCATAGCCGGTGCAGCGGCAGAGATTTCCGGAAAGCGCCGCGCGGATCTCGGTCTCGGTTGCCAGCGGTCGTGTGCGCAGCAGATCGACGCAGGTCATCAGCAACCCCGGAGTACAGAAGCCGCATTGCAGCGCGTGATGGGTACGGAATAATTCCTGCAACAGGGATAATGCGCCATCCGGGGCAGCAAGCGATTCCACCGTCTCCACCACCGCCCCGTCCGTCTGCGCGGCCAACATCAGGCAGGCGCGGGTGCTAAGTCCGTCCACCAGCACGGTGCAGGCGCCGCATACGCCATGTTCGCAGCCGATATGGGTGCCGGTCAGCCCCAGCGTGTCGCGCAGGAAATCCACCAGCAGTAGCCGGTCGTCCACCTGGTGGTGCTGCTGGGCGCCGTTCACGGTGACGGTGATCGCATACGTCATGACGGTTGCGCCCGGTTCCAGGCATCACGAAGTGCGCGCTCCACGACCACCCCCGCCAAATGGCGGCGATAGGCGCCTGACGCATGCAGATCGCGGGGCGGCGATACCGCGGCGCGCACGGCGGCGACGGCGTCGGCCAGCGCGGTATCGGGCGTCCGTCCCGCCAACGCGGCCTCGGCGGCCGGCACGCGCAGCGCGCACTCCGCGACGCCGGCCAGCGCGATGCGCGCATCCGCCACCACGCCGTTGGTGCGGCGCAGCGTGATCGCCGCCGCGGCCAGCGCAAAATCGCCATGCCGGCGCGCCACTTCGGCGAAGCCCCAGCCGGTGCCCGGCGCCAGGTCCGCCAGTGTCAGCGCGGTCAGGATTTCATCCGCCGCCAAGGTGGTGGTCAGCGCGCCGGACAGGAACGCGGCCACCGTGCAGGTCCGATCCCCGCGCGGCGAGGCAATGCTCAGCGCCGCCCCGGCCAGCAGCAGCAGCATCGGCCATTCGGCGGCCGGATCGGCGTGACACAGACTACCGCCGACCGTGCCGCGGTTGCGGATCGTGGCATGGGCGACATGGGTCATGGCGTGGGCCAGTAGCGGCCAGCGCGCCGCCATCACGGGCGCGCGCTCCACCTCGGCATGTCGGGTCAGGGCGCCGATCCGCAATCCGCCCGGGATCGGCGCGATGCCGCCCAGTTCAGGAACCCGATTGAGATCGATCAGCACCGATGGTCGCAGCAGCCGGAAATTGAGCATCGGCATCAGGCTCTGACCGCCGGCCAGCAGCTTCGATTCCGGCGCCGCGGCCAGCACCGCGAGGGCGTCCGGCAAGGATGCGGCGCGATGATAGCGGAATGGCGGCGGTTTCATCCGGCGTGCAGCCCAAGGCGGACCGTTGCCCTACCGGAGCCGGCGCGACCGCGTCAAGCCAGCGGTCAGGCCGCCGCGATCTGCAACTCGCCCAGATACGCCTCGCGGATCAGCGGGTTCACGCGCAGTTCCGCGGCCGAACCGCTCAGCACCACCTGCCCGGTTTGCAGCACATAGGCGCGATGCGCGATCTGCAACGCCATGTTCGCGTTCTGCTCCACCATGAAGATGGTGGTACCCTGGCGGTTGATCTCCTGGATGATCTCGAACACCTGTTCCACGTAGAGCGGCGACAGGCCCATCGACGGCTCGTCCATGCAGATCAGCCGCGGACGTGCCATCAGCGCGCGACCCATCGCCACCATCTGCTGTTCGCCACCCGAAAGCGTGCCGGCAATCTGGTTGCGGCGCTCCTTCACGCGCGGGAACAGCGTGAATACCCGTTCCAGGTCCTGATCGAATTCGGCTCCGCGCGCGCGCAGATACGCCCCCATCTCCAGGTTTTCGTAAACGGTCATGCGTGCGAACAGCCGGCGCGCTTCCAGCACCGGGGCGATGCCGCGCTTGACGCGCTCCGCGGTGGGCAGTTTCTCGATCGGCTTGCCGTCGAAGATCACCGTGCCGCGCACCGGGCGCACCACACCCATGATGGTTTTCATGGTCGTGGATTTGCCGCAGGCGTTGCCGCCCAGCAGGCAGACGATCTCACCCTGTTCGATCTGGTAATTGACCTTTTTCAGGACATGCAGGTCGCCGTAATAGGTATCGATATCGTTGAACTCAAGCAGCATCGCCGCCTCCGGCGATCCCGGCCGCGGCGGCCTGGGCGTTGCGGCCCAGATAGGCGCGCAGGACTTCCTCGTTCTGGCGGACTTCGGCCGGGGTGCCATGGGCGATGATCTCGCCATGATCCAGCACATAGACCGTGTCGGCCAGCTGCGTGACCACGTCCAGCTTGTGCTCGATCAGCAGCACGGTCAGGCCGAGGCCCTTCAATCCCTTGATCTGCTCGGCCAGTTCCAGCGTTTCCGCCGGGTTCATCCCGGCGGTCGGCTCGTCCAGCAGCAGCAGCCGGGGACGCGAGGCCAAAGCGCGCGCGATCTCGGTCCGGCGCCGGTTCGCGTAGGACAATCCGCTGACCGCCTGCCCCGAGCGCGGGGTCAGCCGATTGCCGAAGATGGCGATCACCTCGGTCGCCCAGTCGATCGCCGCCTGCTCCTCCCGCCGCGTCCCGGGCGGGCGGAAGACCGCGGCAAACGCGCCCGTGCGCAGCCGCGCATGTTGCCCGATCAGCACGTTCTGCAGGACCGTCAGCGTGGGAAACAGGCGGATATTCTGGAACGTCCGGGCGATGCCCCGGGCCAGGATCTGGTAATCGGACAGGCCCAGGATTTCCTCGCCACGGAAGCGGATGCTCCCCCCGCTCGACGGGACCAGCCC
>JAKAZJ010000343.1 GCA_021826565.1 Pseudomonadota bacterium
CCGGAGGCCGCGGTGGTGAAGCTGCGAGCCGCCCAAGACTCGCATTCACTACGCCAGCGGCCTATATAATCGGATGGATTTCGAGTGGGATGACGCCAAGAGCGAGCGATGCCGCCGCGAACGGGGGGTTTCCTTCGCCGACGTGTTGCCCGCGTTCGACGACCCCGCGCGGCGGATCGAGCCGGACGACCGCTTCGACTATGGCGAGGCCCGCTTTCGCCTGTATGGCCGGGTGGCGGGGCGCCTGTTCGTGATCGTCTTTACCGGGCGCGCCGGCCGGTGGCGATTGATCTCGGCGCGCAAGGCGAACGGCAAGGAAAGGAAGCGTCATGGCGACGGTTAGGGCACGGCGGAATGCGGACGGCGCGGTGCTGCTGCGGCTGCCCGACGGACGCGAAGCGCCACAGCGCGCGCGTGTGGACTGGTCGCAGGTGGACGCCACGACCGAGGAACAGATCGCCCGTCAGGAAGCCGAGGATGACGCCGCGGCGCGGCAGGACGCGGCGGCTTGGGCGCGGCAGGTCCGCCAGGGGGTGGGGCTGACGCAAGAAGCGTTCGCCGCGCGGATCGGGGTACCGGCCGCAACGGTGCGGAACTGGGAGCAGGGCAAGCGGCTGCCGCGCGGCCCGGCCCGTGCGCTGCTGCGGGTGATCGCCCGGGCGCCGGAGACGACACTCGCCGCACTGGCGCCACCCGCCGACGCTGCGTCATGAACCGGCGGGGATCAGGGCCGGCGCGACATAGCGCGCTCGGGCGCCGGCTGATCGCCGGGTTGGACGAAGCGGCGGCGTGTCTGCCCGGCGAAATCACGTTCACGGAATATGAGATCGCGGTGCCCGAACAAGCGGACGTACCGGGCCTGCGCGCGAAGCTCGGGCTGTCGCAGGCGCGCTTTGCCCGCGCGTTCGGGCTGGACGTGGCGACGGTGATGGCGTGGGAGCAGGGGCGGCGGCGGCCGGACCGCACGGCGCGCATCCTGCTGGCGGTGATCGCGCGCGAGCCGAAGGCGGTGCGGTGGGCGCTGGCTGGGTGACGAAGTGGCGTGTGGCGGGATGATCCTGCTTGCGGCCACCGGGGGGCAAAAGGACCCCGGGCCTCAGTGCGACGGCGACACCCATCCACCTTGAGGGCCTAATGCGTGCCGACAATTGAGGAAATCGGCGAGGGAATCGACCGCCGGCTGCCTTGACAGGGATGCCGGGGAAGGCGTAGCAGTCCCGGGCGGCGCGAAGAATTGGCGCGCATTCTCGGCACAGGAACGCCGAGTACCAGGCCCCGGCAGAGGACGCGGGGGCCTCCGATAGTCCCAGCATAGGAAGCGAGGGACTCCGACAATCAGAGTTCACCCAGACCGCTGCATGAACGGGAGCGGTCGCTCGTGTTGGAGAACACCTATGCCTGATGGCATTCGGGAGCCGTTTCCGCGCTCCGCGATACCCCTGACCGCCGACACGCTGCTGCGTCGAACGCAGACCGCGGCGGCCCTTTGCGCGGCCGGGTATCCTGTCAGCGACAAGACGCTTGCAACGAAGGCAACCCGAGGCGGCGGACCTCCGTTCCAACTGTTCGGCCGCATTCCGCTCTACCGATGGGGCGATGTGCTCGCATGGGCGCAGGCCCGTATGTCGGCGCCGCGTTGTTGCTCGGCCGAGGCGGACGGGTGGCTCGATCAGCCGGCGAATGTCGATCGGATCTCGCGCGGGACGGTGAAGGGCGCCGTCTGAAACCAGAAACCCCCGGCGCAGAAGGCACCTGGGGACCGTCAGGTGTGCGCCATCGGACCGCGTCATGAAGCCCGGCAGCAGCGTAGGAGGGCCCCAGACACCACAGACAGCAACTCGTACGCTGGTCGGTATAAATGACGGCGGCGGCGCGCGAGTGAAACGACCCGGACACCGTGAGGGGCTGCGCAATCCGGGCAGCGGGCGACTGATAATCGTGACACCGCTGGCAGCGCCGGACGACCCGGCAAGAAAATGGTCACGCATCGCAGAGGCGTCGATCGCCAAAAGCGAGGACCGCATGCGACGGCGACCGCTCAGCGGAACCCTCGCCCGGTCGGCAGTCCGATGGGTTTTGCGTGCAAGCGCAACCCAAAGGGCGACTGCTGACCGGTGCTCAGGCTCTCAACTCGCAGAACCCTCAGTTAGAAAGAGGGGAATAGGTAATATGTGTAGTGATCGAATCGTTTCGAATACCTGCATGGCGGCGGTGTCACGCGCACGCGGCATCACCGTCGGCCGGACATATTGTCGTTCCCGCTCAATTCATCCTCTGCCATCCGGCCGCGACAAAGCCGCGGGCGCAATCCTCCGCGTGTTCGGAGTCGATCCATTGCTGCGCGATCGGGAAAGGCGATGCGCCCTCAAGCCGGCTACGGCACTGCATGATCTGGCCGGTCTGCGGATTCCTCAACACGATATCAGTTGGACTCGGCGCGCAGCCGGCGAGGCCACCGAGGGCAAACAGGGCCAGCAGGTACAAGCGCGGCATCAGTATCTCCCATCGCGGACGCGAAGGCGATCCTATACGGCGGCCCTTGCGGCGACGTTACAGACAAGCCGCCGGGGCGTCATCGGCCGGTCGCGCTGTCAGCAGCGCGTCATCGAGTACACTCGACCTGCACGGTGAACGGCCGCGCGGCCGCTGCCAGTGCGGCAGAGGAAAGCGGCGCCCTTGCCTTGCCGCGCGTGAAGGTCACACCCTGCGCTTGCAGGAAATCGGTCGCGACCGTGGCCTTGATGGCGAAGTTCACATTTTGCGGGATGTCACGGGTTGCCACTGCGACGCGGAGAGCATCGAGCTTCGCGACCACCACGCCCACAACGTCGCCGCTCGAATCCAGCACGGGACCACCACTGTTGCCCGGCTGGACCGGCGCTGAAATCTGCATTTCGCCGCTGCTGCCGCCTACGCCGGCGAGCGCGGTGATGTTCCCGAATGTGACATTGCCCACCGGTGCGAGCAGGCCCGGAAGCGGAAAGCCATAGACCGCGATCGCATCGCCTTGGCGCGCGGATAATCGGAGCGCGGCAACCGCGTCGGGGTGCAATCCGGTTGCGAGCAGGGCCAAATCGTCGGCGGTATCCCGCCCAAGCAGCCGGGCCGCGCTGGCTTGGTCCGCGGTCCGGACATCGATCTGGCGGCATCGATCGACCACATGAGCGTTGGTAAGCACGAGACCGGAGGCCGCAACGAAGAAGCCGGAGCCCAGATCGCCCGCAGGGTGGCGGCCCGTAAGCGGGGGCGCCGAGGCAACCCGAGCCCCTGCGATCTGCGGTCGGAACGCGGCCGACAGGCGTTGCGCCTCGGCGATCTGCGAGGATGTCATGAAGGTGCTGAGCGCGTCGAGAGCTTTGGCCGCTTGGGTAACTCCCTGTGCCGCGGCGAGGTTGCGCCACTTGTAGGATTCGACGTAGTTCCGGGGGACGCCGTGGCCCAGGGCGTAGAGGGCGCCGAGGTTGGACTGCGCCATGGCATTTCCCTGCTTGGCCGCACGGCGGTCCCACTCGGCCGCCCGGGCGTAATCCTGGGGAACGCCGTGGCCCAGGGCGTAGAGGGCGCCGAGGTTGGACTGCGCCACGGCATTTCCCTGCTTCGCCGCGAGGCGGTCCCACTCGGCCGCCTGGGCGTAATCCTGGGGAACGCCACGGCCAAAGTCATAGTGTCCGTCCACGAACATCTTGAATCCCTGGAATCGCTTATGCTTTCCTTCTCCGCGCGACGATTCGCGGGGGGTAATCGATGTGGACTGAGCGGAACCGAGCCCGCTACGACCGTGGGGGCTTG
>JAKAZJ010000344.1 GCA_021826565.1 Pseudomonadota bacterium
CCAGATGCGCCTCGGCGATCGCCCGCGCCTCGGCGCCCCAGCTGGTCCACAGCCAGGCGGGCGTATCGAGGCGCGGCCCGTCGAGCCCCTCCAGGGCCGCCGGCCCGGCGGCGGCGAGCCGGCGGAGCACGGCGTTCACCAACCCCGCGAAGGGGGCCAGCCGCCGTGCACGGGTCAGGGCCACCGCGGTCGCCACCGCGGCGTGCCCGGGCGTTTCCAGCAGCAGCAGCCCGGCGGCGCCGAGGCGCAGGATATGGCGCACCGGTTCGGGTGGCGCCTTGCGCAGCAGCGGTTCGAGCACGGCGTCCAGCGTGCCGAGCCGGCGCAGCACCGTGGCCGCCAGCCGATGCGCCGCCGCCTTGTCGCGCGCGGGGATCGGCGTCAGGGCATCGAGCGCCTGTTCGAGCGGGCGGCCATGGTCGAGCACCGCCGAGAGGAGGTCGAACGCCGCCTCTCGCGTCGGATCGGCCCGCGCCGGCACCTGGGGCGCGGTCACTTCCCCTCGGGTCCGGCCAGCGGGGGGCCAGCGGTGGGGTGGCCGCCGGGCTGGCGGCCGAGATGCGCCTTCACCCATTCGCGCCACGTCTGGAAGGTGACGTAGAGCATCGGGATCAGGAAGATCCCGATCGAACTGGCCGCGATCATGCCGGCGAACACCGCGGTGCCGACGTCGCGCCGGCTGAGCATGGCGGCACCCTGGGCGGTGACCAGCGGCAGCAGCCCCATGACGAAGGCGATCGAGGTCATCATCACCGCGCGGAACCGCATCCGCGCGCCGAGCGCCGCGGCCTCCCGGATCGGCATGCCGGCTTCCCGCTGTTCCTTGGCGAACTCGATGATCAGGATGGCGTTCTTGGCCGCCAGCGCGATCAGCACCACGAGCCCGATCTGCGCGTAGAGGTCGAGCGACAGCCCAGCCACGCGGATGCCGAGGAAGGCACCGAGCAGCCCGACCACCACCGAGAGCAGCACCGGAATGGGGATGGTCCAGCTTTCATAGAGACCGACCAGGAACAGATAGGCGAACAGCACGGCGACCCCGAGGATCATTCCGGTCTGCCCGGCGGCGAGTTCCTCCTGGTAGGCAGTGCCGGTCCATTCGAACCCGTAGCCTGGCGGCAGTGTCTTTGCCGACAACTTCGCCATTTCGGCCAGCGACGTGCCGGACGACACCCCCGGTGCCGGCCCTCCGTTGACGACGATGGCGCGGTAGTTGTTGTAGCGGGTGATGACCTGCGGCCCGGTGACGACCCGCAGGGAGGCGATCGAGCGCAGCGGCACCATGTCGCCGCGGTTGTTGCGCACGAAGATCTTCCAGATCGCCGGGATATCGGTGCGGTCGTCCGGCGCGCCCTCGATATTCACCTGCCAGGTGCGGCCATAGAGGTTGAAATTGTTGACATAGACGCCGCCCAGCGTGGCCTGCAGCGCGCTGTAAACATCGGACAGGTTCAGCCCCAGCGCCGCCGCCTTGACGCGATCGACATCGAGGAACAGCGAGGGATTGTTGGCGGTATAGGTCGAGAACACGCGCATGAGCCGCGGATCGCGGTTGGCCGCCGCCACCAGCCCGCGCATCACCTGACCGTTCTTCACCGGATCCTGGCCCTCCAGCGCCTCCAGCACGTATTGGAAGCCCGAGCCGGTGCCGAGGCCGATGATCGGCGGCAGGTTGAACGGGAAGATCAGCGCCGAGCGGATGCGGCTGACGGCGAAGAACGTGCGCCCGATCACCGCCTGCACCGAGTTGGCGGGTCCGGGCCGCTGGGCGAATGGCTTCAGATGCACCACCACGAAGGCGGCGTTGGGTTCCTGGACCCCGCCGTCCAGCAGCGAGAAGCCGACGATCGAGAGCGTTTCCTGCACCTGCGGCAGGGCGCCTACGATCTTGGCGACCCGCTCCGCCACCGCCGCCGAGCGCCCGACCGCGGCGCCGTCCGGCAACTGGATCGAGATGAAGAACGCCCCCTGATCCTCCTCCGGCAGGAAGCCCGAAGGCGTATGGGCGGCGAACCATCCGGCGGCCCCGCCGATCACGCCGATCAGCACCAGGCCGAGCACCGCCACCCGGACCAGGCGGCGCACCACGGCGGCGTAGCCGTTGCGGACCCGGTCGATCCCGCCCATCACCCAGCCCACCGGCCCGCGCGCGCGGCCGTGGTGGCGGAGGAACACGGCGCAAAGCGCGGGGGACAGCGTGAGCGCGTTGATCGCCGAGATCAGCATGGCGAAGGTCATCGTCACGGCGAACTGGCGGAACAGGATGCCCGACAGGCCGGGAACGAATCCCACCGGGACGAACACAGACAGCAGCACGAGCGAGATCGCGATGATCGGTCCGGTGATCTGCGCCATTGCTTTGCGGGTGGCTTCAGCCGGCGTGAGGCCGGGTTCCTCGCCCATCACCCGCTCGACATTCTCCACCACCACGATCGCGTCGTCGACGACGATGCCGATCGCCAGCACCATCGCGAGCAGGGAGACGGTGTTGACCGAATAACCGAACGCCAGCAGCCCGGCGAAGGTGCCAATGAGGCTGACCGGCACCGCGACGATCGGGATGATGGTGGCGCGGACGTTGCCGAGGAACAGGAACACCACCACCACCACCAGCGCGAACGCCTCCAGCAGCGTGGTCAGCACTTCGTGGATGGTGTCGGTGACGAATTCGGTGGTGTCGTGCAGCACCGTGGCGTGCATGCCCTGCGGGAAGCTGCGCGAGAGTTCGGCCAGCTTGGCCCGCACCGCCGCGCCGGTGGAGACCGCGTTGGCACCGGGGGAGAGATAGATGCCGATCGGCACGGCCGGCTTGCCGTTGAACCGCGCCTCGCTGTCCAGGTTCTGCGCGCCGAGCTCCACCTGGGCGACGTCGCGCAGGCGCAGCACCGAGCCGTCGGGATTGGCGCGGATGACGATGTCGCCGAACTGCTTCGCGGTGACCAGACGGCCCTGGGTGGTGAGGTTGAACTGGAACTGCTGGCCCGGCCCGATCGGCCGCGCGCCGATGCGCCCGATCGGCGCCACCGTGTTCTGGGTCTGGATCGCCTTGACGATATCCTGCGGCGTCAGGCCGAGGCTCACCAGCGTGTCGGTATGGAACCACACCCGCATCGAGTAGTTGAGCCGGGAAAACAGATTGGCCTGGCCCACCCCCGGCACCCGCGCGATCGAGTCGAGCACGTGGATCAGCACGTAGTTGGCGACATAGAGCGGCGTCTGCGCGGGCTTGGTACCGTAGAAACCGACGAACATCAGAATGGCGGAGGATTTCTTCGCCACCGTGACGCCTTCCGACTGCACCTCGGCCGGCAACTGCGACAGCGCCGCCTGCACGCGGTTGTTGACGTTGACGGTGTCGATGTCGGGGTTCGATCCCAGTGCGAAACTGACCGCCAGCGCATAGCTGCCGTCGTTGGCGCTGGTCGATTGCATGTAGATCATGTGATCGACGCCGTTCACCGCGGCCTCGATCGGCTCGGCGACCGAGGCTTCCACGGTGGCCGCGGAGGCACCCGGATAGGTGGCGGAGACGATCACCTGCGGCGGCACGATATCCGGCAGCTGCGCCACCGGGATGCGCGTCATGGCGATCGCGCCGGCGATGGTGATGACGATGGCAATGACGATCGCCAGCCGCGGCCGGTTGATGAAGACGGCGGAGATCATCGGGCGGTGGCGCCCGGCTTGGAACGGGAAGCCGGGGCCCCGGACGGGGGTGCGCCGGAAAGCGCGGCGGGGGCGGCTTGCAGGGGCGGGCTGGCGGGACCGGGCTGGACCGCCTCAC
>JAKAZJ010000345.1 GCA_021826565.1 Pseudomonadota bacterium
CGCCCTCAGAGCGCTGGAGGGGAGGTTTTGAAAGGGACTCTAAGTCGTCGCTATCTTTTTGGCTTCCCGTCGCTTGAACGTCGATGCGCCGTACGAGCCGCCCGCGGCGCCGGAGATCCGGCTGCGCACCTTGCAGGCGGAGCCGGAGCTTCTGGCCGAGCAGGTGGTGGCGGAGCTGGCCGCGCGTGGCATTGTCTACTGAGCCCGGATTTCCCATATGGCGGCCTCAGCAGCCGTCAGGTGGAGGACTGTAGCCCTGGTTCGACCTGACGGCAAGGCTGACCAGCCCACCAAGGGCAGCATCCCCGGCCTTTCCGCCCCACCGGTCGGCCTGATCACCGGTCGGCACGCCCATTTCGGCGCGTGATCCGCCACCGTGAACGCATTGCACCTGTCTGCGGGCGCACATGGACGTCCCAGGCCGTCAACATAGTGCCGGTTCTCGCGGCCGGAGGCTGCCGATCAAGGCAAGAACGTGCCCGAACAGATCACGGGACACCGCCACTTCAGCCATCTGGAAGACGGCATAACGCGCGTGCCTGACGACCTTGGCGCCGATCTTCACCAGCTTCTCCCGGATGGTGGTCAGTGACCAGCTTTCCACCTGCTCCGGCAGCGCAAGCGTTCGCATGAAATTGGCGAGGTTGTAGGCCAGGGCGTGAAGCTGGAGCCGAACCGCATTGGCAGTCATCGACTTGCAGGACAGCCGTGTCCACTTCACTGCGTTCTTGCCCTCCTTGACCCACTGCTCGGTAAGCGCAGCTTCGCGGCCCTTTGGTTCCCGGCTTGACGTTCAGCTGTCGGTTTCGGCAACGCAGTTCCAGGGCATCAGTCCGTCGATCCGCGCCTGGGGCCATCCATTAACGAGGCGGGTCAACAGCCCGGTCAGATAACGCTGCGGGTCAACGCCGTTCAGCTTGCAGGTCTCGATCAGCGAGGCGACAGCGGCCCAGTTCTCTCCCCCCTCGTCGCTGCCGGCGAACAACGCGTTCTTCCGGCTCAGGGCCATCGAGGGTCCATTCTGCCCATATCATCCAGGAAGTGGAGGTCCATTACCGCTGGCATGCGCTGCATGGCCGCAGGGTCCGTCAGCTGTACGTCGAGCGGCGCTCTGACAGAGACGTTGCCATCGTTGAGGCCGAACCGGGCGTGGCGATCGTCATTGCGGCCTGGATGCTTGATCCCGGCGTTTGCGCGACGATGTCGCTTGGCTCGCCGACAGTCGACATCACCGGCCTGGCCGACCTCGATCGGCTGCTGAGGGCCCACGGACTCCGGCGGGCGTGTTCTGCTGAACCTCCATCCACCGAGGAGGTTCATCATGCAAACACCAGTGCGTCCGGTCGCTCACGGCAAGCTGCCCCGTCAACTCGCCGTGGTGCTGGATCGCCCGGTGCTGAACGGAATGACAGCGGACGATCGCAGCACCGCCGTGCGGCGTCTGGCCCGGCTGTTGATGGAAGCCTCGGGGGTGGACCCCAAGGAGATCGGCGATGACGAACGCTGATCCCCTGCCGGCAACGGTGCTGAGCCGCAAGGCGGTCGTGTATGTGCGGCAGTCGACCCAGACCCAGGTGCAGATTCATCGCGAGAGCCAGCGCCGGCAGTACGATCTTGTCGAGGACGCCCGCCGCCGGGGCTTTCGCGATGTCGAGGTCATTGACGACGATCTCGGCCGGTCCGCCAGCGGAACCGTGGCGCGTCCCGGCTTCGAGAGGCTCGTCGCCAGTCTCTGCGCCGGTGAGGTCGGCGCCGTCCTATGCTTCGACGCCTCGCGGCTTTCCCGCAACGGCAGAGACTGGCACCATCTCCTCGAGCTATGTGGCCTCGTCGGCGCCCGTGTCATCGATCCCGACGGCGTCTATGATCCGTGCCGGCCCAACGATCGCCTGCTGCTGGGCATGAAGGGCAGCATCAGCGAGTTCGAACTTGGCATCCTGCGATCGCGGATGCTGGACGCCGCGCGATCGAAGGCCGGCAGAGGGGAGCTCAGGATACCCGTGCCGATCGGCTATGTCTGGCACCGAGAGATCGGCCTGGGCCTCGATCCGGATCGCCGGGTCCAGGATGTCACCCGCGGGATTTTCCAGCGCTTCCGCGAACTGGGCAGCGCCCGGCAGGTGCATCTGGCGCTCAAGGCCGAGGGGGTGCACTTCCCGCGCCCATCCGACGGCAAGCGAATGACGGCGTTCGACTGGACGCCGATCCGATACCGCAATGTCATCTCGGTGCTGAAGAACCCCTTCCATGCCGGTGCCTATGCGTATGGCAAAACCGTCAACCGGACCGAGATCGTCGATGGCAGGGCGCGCAAGACCTACGGACACCATCGTCCGCTCCAGGATTGCGAGATCCTGCTGAAGGATCATCACGAGGGCTACATCGACTGGGAGGAATTCGAGCGCAACCAGAAGCAGCTTGCCGCCAATGCCTACGGCCGCAAGGACGGCGCCAAATCCGGTCGCGGCGGCCGCGCCTTGCTCGGCGGGCTTCTCGCCTGCGGCCGGTGCGGCCGGCGGATGTGTGTCGTCTACACCGGACGATCGAGCCAACCCGTCTACCGCTGCGACCGCGGCAACACGGCGATTGGCGCGCCCCGGTGTATGATGTTCGGCGGGCTTCGCGTCGATGCGGCGTTCGCCCGGGAACTCATGCGCGCCGTCGCGCCGATGGCGGTCGAGGCGGCACAGTTGGCGGAACAGAGGAAGATGGAGCGCCAGGCCGAACACCGCCGCATTCTTGAACTGGAACTCCAGCAGGCGCGCTACGACGCATCGCTTGCCGAACGCCGCTATGCCGCCTGCGATCCGGACAACCGGCTGATCGCCGCGACGCTGGAGAAGAACTGGGAGACCGCGCTACGCCGCGTCCGCGACTGCGAAGGACGCCTTGACCCGACGACGGCCAGCGCCCCGACGACGGCGACGCCAGACCTGAGGGCTATCGCCGAGGATCTCGAAGCGGCCTGGAAGAACACCAGCGTCACCATGCGGTGCCGCCAGCAACTGGTGCGTGCCCTGGTCAACGAGATCACCGTCGATATCGACGAACAGGCGCGCGAGATCGTCCTGATCATTCGCTGGAAGGGCGGGCAGCATTCCGAACTGCGTCTGCGCAAACCCCGCACCGGGGAGCACGCGTGCAGCACCTCCGACGACGCCCTGGCGGTCATCCGGAGCATGGCCACCAGATGGTCCGACCAGGACATCGCGGCCACGCTCAACCGGATGGGCCTGCCGACCGGCCAGAACAAGACCTGGACGGCACACCGGGTCAGCTCGATCCGGCGCGTCCGCGGCATTCACGCCTACAACTCCGCCGAGAAGGACGGCGCCTGGCTGACCTTGCGCGAGGCAGCGGAGCGCCGCGCCGTCACCAGTCATCGGCTCCGCAAGCTGATCAAGGCGGGTATCCTTCGCGCCGAGCAGGTTGTCCCCGGCGCACCGTTCCAGATCCGTGCCACGGACCTGGATGCGCCGTCGGTGGTGGAGGCGGCCGGGCGCAAAGGGCGCCCGTGTCACATCACCGCCAGCAGTCAGCTTCCAATGTTTCCAGACACTTGAAGAAGAGGTGCATAATGGCATGGGCGTCGCGATCGGGCGCATGGCCCGCTCGACACTGTTGTTGTCGATCTCGATCCGGCCGTCATCGAGGAACTGCGACAGCCCGTCCCAGTGGTTCAGCGCATAGCGGATCGCCTCGGCGGTCGGGCTCCGCGCCGGCAGCTTCGCCATCTGGGCCGTGAACCAGGCGTGCAACTCGGTCACCAGCGGTCGGCTCCGTG
>JAKAZJ010000346.1 GCA_021826565.1 Pseudomonadota bacterium
TCTGCGCGCGCTGGGGAACCGCAATTTCCTGATCGGGTGCATTCTTTCGTTCATCACCGGGATCGGGATTTTCTCCACCATCTACCTGACGCCGCTGTTCCTGGCCTATGTGCGCGGCCTGTCGGCGTGGCAGATCGGGCTGGCGATTTTTTCCACTGGCGTGGCCTCGGTGATCGGCGTGCCGGTCTATGTGATGCTGGGCCGGCGAGTGGACCTGCGCTGGCTGATGGGTTTCGGCATGGCAATGTTCGGGCTGGCGATGTGGCAGTTCTCGTACATCACCCATGACTGGGGCGCCAAGCAGCTGTTGCTGCCGCAACTGATCCGCGGCTTCCCGCAGGTCTTTGCGGTCGCCCCCAGCGTCACGCTGGGGCTGGGCAGCCTGCCGCCGGCGCGGCTGAAATACGCTTCCGGTCTGTTCAACATGATGCGCAATCTGGGCGGCGCGGTCGGCATCGCGCTGTCCGGGGCGATGGTGAACAACCGCACGGCGTTGCATTTCACCGCCATCGCCAGCGCGCTGACCCCGGCCAATACGGCGATGACCCGTCTGCTGGCGGGGATGACGGCGCGGTTCGTCCCGCTGCTCGGCTCGGTCCCGGCGGCACGGATGGCGGCGCTGGAGCGGTTGCGCGCGCTGGTCTGGCGGGAGGCAGCGACAGCGGCCTATGCAGACACGTTCCGGATGCTGAGCATCGCCTTCGTCCTGGCGGTGGTGCTGGTGCCGCTGCTGCGTCCGGTGGCCGCAGGGCCGCCGCCCGCTCAATCGGGGCATTGAGCCGCGCCGGCCCGGCGACTGTCCTCATCGGACAGAGATCGGCTATCCACGGGGGGCGGCTCATGACGACCATCGACGCATCGGCCCGGCTGCACCGGGGCACGCTCGGCCTCGGCCAGATCGTCGCCTCCACCATGGCGAATATCGCTCCGGCGATGAGCTTCTTCTTCGGCTTCGGCGTGATCGCCGCCGGCGCCGGCATCGCCAGCCCGGTCACGATCATCGCCGCGATGATCGCGATCCTGTTCCTGACCAACACTTTGGCCGAGTTCACCCGCTACCGCCCTTCCACCGGCTCGTTTGTCACGTTCATGGGCCTGGCGTTCGGCCCCGCCACCGGCGCGGCCGTGTCCGTGTTCGTAACCTTTGGCTACATCATCGCTGCGTCCTCGGTGGTGGCGATCTCCGGTGGCTGGTTTGCCGATACTCTGAAATATTTCACTCATGTCACGGTGCCCTGGCAGGCGGTGTCCCTGATCGCATCCGGCATCGCCGGCGGGCTGGTGATGCGCGGGATCAGCCTGTCCACGAAATGGGCGGCGCTGTTCTTCTATTTCGAGTTCGCCTTGCTCGCGGTGGGGGCGCTCCTGATGCTGGCCGCGAACCCGTCGTATCTGACGCTGGCGCCGTTCCGTCCGTCCAACCTGGCCGGCGGGCTGGCCGGCCTTGGCGCCGGTTTCCCGCTTGCGATCTACCTGTTCATCGGCTGGGAGAACTCGGCGATGCTGGCCGAGGAAACCGCCGACCCGCGCCGCAACGTGCCGCGCGCGCTGATCGCGGCCACGATCGTCATCGGATTGTTCTACATCCTGCTCGCCTACGCCACGATCGCGGCGTTCCACGACAATGCGACCGCGATCGGCAAATCCGCGGTCCCGTTCGTGGACGCGATGAGGGCCAGCGCGGCCGGCCTGGTATGGGTGGCGTATCTCGCCGGTCTGACCTCGATCCTGAGCTCCCTGATCGCGCTGACCAATTCGCAGGCGCGGATCCTGTTCAACTCCGGCCGCGAGGGGCTGCTGCCCGCTTTCTTCGGCAAAATCCATCCGCATCATCGCACGCCCTATGTAGCGACGTGGGGATTCCTGGCGATCGCGCTGGCCTCGGTGTTCGTGTTCGGCTGGGGGCGCGGCATTTCGGCGCTGGATTATTTCGGCGACGCCGGGACCTTGGGCACGATCCCGGTGATCCTGGTGTATATGGGCACCAACCTGGCACTCCCGGTGTTCATGCTGCGCCACCATCGCGACCAGTTCCGCCCGTTCCGGCATCTGATCGTTCCGATTCTGGGCACGCTGTTCATGCTGCTGCCGCTATGGGGGCTGGTGCAGCCGGGGCAGGACTGGCCGTTCAGTATTTTCCCCTATGTCGCGCTGGCCGTGCTGGCGGTGGCGGTACTCTACGGCGCGGTGCTGGCGCGGCGGATGCCGGACCTGGCCGGAAGAATCGGGGCCTATCTGGCCGACGAATGACCCCGCCCGCCCCGCGGGTCCCCGAATGAACAAGCTCTCTCCCCGTCGGGCCCGTCACCGTGCCGCAACCCGCCAAACGTGTACGTTGGCCGCCCGACCGCGGTAGGATCGCGGTCAGATCTGCGAATACCCCGACCCCGGCGTATCCACCCCCCGCCCGGAAGCCGCGGTCAGTTCCCCGTATTCGCTCAGGATCTGCTGGCTATACGTGACCCGCCCGTTCACCGCCGCCGCCGGCGCGGATGCCAGCAGCAGCGCCGCCCGTGCCATCAGCTCCGGCGGCTCCCCGCGCGGATCGTCCAGCCCCGAGACCAGCTTGTGATGCACCGTGCCCGGCGTCGGCACCACGCGGGAGGGCGAGAGCGCGGCGACCGTGATCCCGCCATATTGCGCGACCTCCTGCGCCAAGCCCTGAGTGAACCGCTCCAGCGCCGCCTTGACCGCGCCGTACATGGTGCCGCCGCGCACCGCATGATCGGCATAGGGCCCGCGCCCCGGCCCGATCGCCGCCCCCGAGCTGATATTCACGATCGCCCCCGCCCGGCGCGGGATCATGTCCGCCAGCACCAGCTGCGACAGCAGGAACGGCCCGTGCACATCGACCGCGAAGGCGCGCTTCCAGCGTGAGGGCGGCATCTCGGCGATCGGTGCGTAGTAGGTCAGAGCAGCGTTATTGACCAGGATCTCGACCGGACCGAACGCAGCATGCGCGGCCGCCACCAGCGCCTGGCAGGAGGTTTCGTCCGATACGTCCGCCGCCACCGCGCGCGCCTCGCCCCCGGCCGCCGTGATTGCGGCGACGGTGGCAGCGAGCGAGCCGGCCAGCAGCTTGTGATCCCCTTCGTGGACCGTGCGGGCGGCGCAGATCACGCGCGCACCCTCGGCGGCGAACAGGGTGGCGATGGCGGCGCCGATGCCACGCGAGGCGCCGGTAACGATGGCGGTGCGGCCGGCGAGGCGGGGGGTGGGCATCGTCGGGACCTCCGAAGTGGGATCAGGGCTTGCCTCCCTTTCCCGCTGGGGCGAGGGCAGGGTTGGGGAGGATTGGCCACGGAATAATGCATCGTAGGCGCGGGAGGGGGCGAGGCAAGCATTGCGGGCGACGGCAGCGTGAATCGGCGCCGGGAGGCGACGATCGATCACCCGAAAGCGGGCAATCCATGGAACCGAAATCTTGCTTGGCAAAAACTTCTTGCGTGATCTAGGTTTATATTCTATACAAGTCGGGAACCCCATGACCGCCATCCCCGCCCCGCTGGTTCCCCTGGTCGACCGCTTCACCAGCCTCGTCGGCTGGCTGGTGGAGCGCGTCGCCGGCCTGGGGGAACCAAAGGCGGGCGGCCCACCGAGAAGCGTCCAAGCGGCGGCCAACCCATTTGGGCTCGGCCAAACGGCACCCCCCACCCGGTCCTGGACCTGCCCCGCGCCGGCCTCCTGCTCACCCGGCTGCGCGATGTCCTCGCCCGCTTCCGCGCCATCGCCACCACCCCGGTCCCGCCCGCGAAGCCCCCCGCCAAGCCGC
>JAKAZJ010000347.1 GCA_021826565.1 Pseudomonadota bacterium
CCGTCCGCCGTGGCGCGTGCGCGGTGGCTGTTCCGGGTTGCCGCGCGGGCTGGGGCCCCCGGCGTTACCGGTGGCGGAAGCGGAGCCGAGCGTCTTTGGGCGGCGGCGGGGCGTCCGGATCGGCAGGTCGCATTTGGCCTGGCGGCGCGGCGGGATATGTCATATTATTCCGATAACGCAACAAATAAGGCAAGCGAAATCCCATCTGAAACGGCGCTTTTCGTTCGACGGCTGGCCCGTGCGCGGCCGGGACGGCGGAACGTTGCGCCGCGACGGCGGGCGCGGACGCGACGAACGCCAGGATCGGGGCGGCCAGGATGCGGTCGGATTCCGCCATCGCGGACGTGGCGGTTGCATCCGGCGCACGGCGCGTATCGGTGGGGCGGTCATCGCCGGGTGGTGCGACCGGCGGGACGGCCGGGACCTGGGCTTGCGACGGTGCCGGAGGACCAGCGTGTTCGTGCGGCTGGCCCGATGCCGCGGGCGTGTCGGCGGCGGGCGTGTCGGCGGCTTGGATCTGGCCGGACTCCGCAGTTGCGTCGGGGGACTCCTCCGACGGCGATGCATCCGGGTGAGCCTGGTCCGGAGCGCAGGGGGCGATGGTGGAACGCGCGGCCACCGCGGCGGCTTGCGCGGCGGTCGCGGCGAACTCGGCCGCAATGCGCCGCAGCCAGCGGCAAAGCTGCCACATCAGCAACCGGCAGAGCAGGCTCCGGCCGCGCTGCGCGCGAACGATGTTCTGACACAGATCCTCGATGATCAGGGTCAGGCGGTCGGCCACGGAAAGGGCGGTGGTGTCGGTCACGGCGGGGATAAGACACCAAAATCATTAAGGTATCGCTAACGGGGCGAGGAAAATCTTTCTGCTCCCCTGTTCGCGCGGCCATCGGGCGATCGCGCCGCATCTTCGTCTCGCGCGCTGGACCAATCCCGCGGGACCGGGATGCGCCGCTTCCACCTTGCGTCCGGCCGGGGCATGATCGGGGCGGAGGACCGCATGACCCAAAAGCCTCTCGATCCCCAGCTTCTCGCCGCCCTCGCCCGCGCCGTCGGGCTGGAGCGGGCGCTCGCCCAGTTCCCCGACGACGTCGCCGCCGCGTGCGCGCAGGCGCAAGCCACCGCCGGCGCTTTCGCCCATCCCACCGATCCGGCCGCCGAACCCTGGCCGCCGATGCGCGTGGACGCCGCGCCGTGACCGCGCCGCACTGGCTTACCGCCGCCGAGGCCACCCGCGCCTTCGCCGCCCGCACCCTGTCGCCGTCCGAACTGCTGGACGCGCTGCTGGCGCGGATCGCAGCGCTGGACCCGAAACTCCATGCGTTCATCCGGCTGGACGCCGACGCCGCGCGCGCCAGCGCCCGCGTGGCGACCGAGGAGATCGCGCAGGGCCGCATCCGCGGTCCGCTGCACGGCGTGCCAATCGGCGTGAAGGACATCATCGATGTCGCCACCCTGCCGACCACCTGCCATTCGGCGCTGCGGCTAGATCATGTCGCAACCGAAGATGCCCATGTGGTGGCGCGGCTGCGCCAGGCCGGCGCGATCATCCTGGGCAAGCTCGCCACGCATGAATTCGCGATCGGCGGGCCGAGCTTCGATCTGCCGTTCCCGCCGGCGCGCAACCCGTGGAACCCCGACCACCATCCGGGCGGGTCTTCGTCCGGGTCCGGCGCGGGCGTGGCGGCGGGGTTGTTCCCGGTGGCGCTGGGATCGGATACCGGCGGCTCGGTCCGCAACCCGGCGAGTTGTTGCGGGATCGTCGGGCTGAAACCGACCTATGGGCTGGTCTCGCGCCGTGGCGTGTTTCCGCTGTCCTACACGCTGGATCATGTCGGCCCGCTGACGCGCACGGTGGCGGACGCGGCGCTGATGCTGGACGCGATCGCCGGCCACGATCCGGCCGACCCCGCCAGCGCGCCATCCGCCGCGCGCCGGTTCGGGCGCGATCTGGGGCGCGGCGTGCGCGATTTGCGCATCGGTTTCGTGCGTCACTTCCACGAGACCGACCTGCCCGCGGATCCCGAAACCACCGCCGCCCTGGAACTGGCTGCCCGTGTTCTGACCGCCGAGGGCGCGCAGCTCCGCGACATCCGGCTGCCGAGCCTGCATGAGTTTGCCGGCGTGAACCGGGTGATCCTGACCGCCGAAGCGTTTTCGATCCACGCGCCCTGGCTGCGCGCGCGGCCGGAGGGATACGGCCAGCTCGCCCGCCGCCGCCTGCTACCGGGTGCCTTCATCGCCGCGCCCGACTATGTGGGCGCGCAACGTCGCCGCGCGCAGATGATCGCCGCCGTGACGGACGCGCTGCGCGAGGTGGATGTCCTGCTTTGCGCAAGTTCGATGGACCCCGCCAGCCGCATCGACGACGCGGCCGAGACCGCGCGCACCTATCCGCGCCAGGCGCGCACCCCGTTCAATGTCACCGGCCATCCGGCGCTGGCGATGATGGCGGGGCTGTCGTCCGGCGGCCTGCCGCTGTCGGTGCAGTTCGTCGGCCGCGCGTTCGAGGACGCAACGGTGCTGCGGGTCGCCGGCGCCTATGAACGCGCCACCGAATGGCACCATATGCAACCCCCGCTCTGAGCCGCCCCATGCACGATGACACCGGACCTGTCTCCCGCTGGTTCTTTTCCCAGCGTCTGCGGCTGCATTATCTGGACTGGGGCAATCCGGACGCGCCGCCGCTGATCCTGCTGCATGGCGGGCGCGATCACGCGCATAGCTGGGACGATGTCGCGCGCGCGCTGCGCGGATCGTATCACGTGATCGCGCCGGATCTGCGCGGTCATGGCGATTCGGCGTGGCCGGCGTCCGGGCATTACCCGATGACCAGCTACGTGTACGATCTGGCGCAGTTGATCCATTCGCAGGCGCTGGCGCCGGTGGCGATCGTGGCGCATTCGCTGGGCGGCAATATCGCGCTGCGCTACAGCGGCATTTTCCCCGACCATATCCGCCGCCTGGTCGCGATCGAGGGCATGGGGCCGGGTCCGCGCAGCGCGGCCGAGCGCGCCGCCAAGCCGATCCACGAGCGCATGGCCGATTGGATCGCGCAAACCCGCACCCAGGCCGCGGAAATCCCGTGGCGCTACAAATCCGTGGAGGCGGCGCTGGCGCGGATGCAGGAGGCGAACCGGCATCTGTCGGACGCGATGGCGCGGCATTTGACCGAACACGCGGTCAATCAGAACGAGGACGGGACGTTCTGCTGGAAATTCGATCCCTATGTCCGCGTCTGGCCGCCGATCGACATGACGCGCGAGGAGATCGCTTCGTTATGGTCGCGCATCGCCTGCCCGACGCTGCTGGTGTATGGCCGCGAGAGCTGGGCCACCAGCCCGGCGGAGGACGGGCGGCTGGCGTATTTCCATCACGCGCGGGTGCTGGCGGTGGAGGGCGCGGGCCACTGGGTGCATCACGACCGCCAGGCGCTGTTCATCGACGCCATTCGGGACTTCCTGGGCGCGGACTGACACGCCGCCCGCGGTCGCCCGGGTCCGTGCCCGTGGTGGTCCCTTTCGCGCGCCTCGGTCATGGCCGGCCTTGAGCCGGCCATGACGGAGGCGGGAACGGGGGCGCGGGAGCTGGAGCCGGCGTGGTTACGGCCGCGGACATGACCGCCCCGCCTTACTCCGGCAGCAACGCGATCGCGTCCCCCACCGCGAATTTCCCGCCCTCGATCACGTCGGCCACGATGCCCAGATCCGAATGTCCGTACAGCGCACGCAGCTCCGCCACCGGATCGGCGTCGCGCTGCGCGGTCCCCGG
>JAKAZJ010000348.1 GCA_021826565.1 Pseudomonadota bacterium
CCGGCAGCCCCACGGGCATCGCCAGCGCCTGGCAGACCGCGGGGACGGCACGCGCCGGCGGCAGTTTCCCCCCCGGTGGGCCGTGCCGATGGCCGGCATGGCAGATCGGGCCGAACCCGAGCAGAATCAAGACCGGCTGGGGCACCGTGGCGGCCCAGGCGAGCTGTCCGGCCAGCGCCAGCAGCGCGGCGGTGAGACCCAGGCGGCGGAGACGATCGGAACGAACCACGGCGACCGTCATACCAGCCCTGCGCGCCTCTTCAAGCCGCATGTCCCGCCGCCGGGGGGAGGCCGCGCCGCCCGCCCTTGTGATCCGTTCCCCCCAGGGCTAATCCCCCACGACTATTCCCCCCCCGGCTAATTCCCCGGGCTAATTCCCGCCGTTCCCCGCCGCCCCGCGCAAAGGCTCCTGCATGTTTTCCCGGCTGCTTGGCTTCATGTCGGCCGACATGGCGATCGATCTCGGCACTGCCAACACGCTGGTCTATGTGAAGGGCCGGGGCATCGTGCTGGCCGAACCCTCGGTGGTCGCGATCGCCGATGTGAAGGGCAAGAAACACGTCCTGGCGGTGGGCGAGGAAGCCAAGCAGATGCTCGGCCGCACGCCGGGCAACATCTCCGCGATCCGCCCGCTGCGCGACGGCGTGATCGCCGATTTCGAAGTGGCGGAGGAGATGATCAAGCATTTCATCCGCAAGGTGCATGGCCGCCGCCGCTTTGCCTCGCCGCTGATCATCGTCTGCGTGCCCTCGGGTTCCACCGCGGTCGAACGCCGCGCGATCCAGGAAAGCGCGGAAAGCGCCGGCGCGCGGCGCGTGCTGCTGATCGAGGAACCGATGGCCGCGGCGATCGGCGCCGGCCTGCCGGTGACCGAGCCGTCCGGCAGCATGATCGTCGATATCGGCGGCGGCACCACGGAAGTGGCGGTGATCTCGCTCGGCGGCATCGTCTATTCCCGCTCGGTGCGCGTGGGCGGGGACAAGATGGATGAGGCGATCATCAGCTACATCCGCCGCAACTATAATCTGCTGATCGGCGAATCCACCGCCGAGCGGATCAAGATGGATATCGGCGCCGCTGCCCCGGAAGCGGGCGGCGACGGCGGCCCGTGGCGTGAGGTCAAGGGCCGCGACCTGATGAACGGGGTGCCGCGCGAGATCGTGGTCGGCCAGGCGCATATCGCCGAAAGCCTGGGCGAACCGGTCGGCCAGATCGTCGAAGCGGTGAAGGTTGCGCTGGAAAACACGCCGCCGGAACTCTCCGCCGATATCGTGGACAAGGGCATCGTCCTGACTGGCGGCGGCGCGCTGCTGCATCGGCTGGACCAGGTGCTGCGGGAGGCGACCGGGCTGCCGGTCGCAGTGGCCGAGGACGCGCTGCAATGCGTCGCCCTGGGCACCGGCCGCGCGCTTGAGGAGCTGAAGCGACTTCGCAATGTATTGAGTTCCATGTACTGATCCGCCATGCTTCGGCTATCCCTCCCGCTGCGCCAGGCGCTTGCGAAGCTCACGCTTCCGGTGCTGTTCGCCGTGTCGTTCGGGGTGGTGCTGCTGGGCCGGCTGGATGTGCGGGTGGGGGAGGGGGCGCGGCAATCGCTGGCCGACGTGCTGGCCCCGCTCTATGCGTTCCTCGCCCCGCCGGTGCGCGCGCTGCGCGTCACCGCCGACGGACTGACCGGCCTGATCGGGGTCGAGGCGCGGAACGCCCGGTTGCGGGCCGAGAACGCAAGGCTGCGCCACTGGCAGGCGGTGGCGCTGGCGCTGGCGTCGCAGAACCGGGCATTGAAGGCGGCGCTGCACTGGGTGCCGTCCCCGGCGCCCGAGTTCGTCACCGCGCGCGTCGTGGCCGACGCGGGCGGGGTGTATGTGCGGGCGATGCTGCTGGCGACCGGCCCCAATCATTTCATCCATCGCGGCCAGATCGTGCTGTCGGATGGGGCGCTGGTGGGGCGGATCGCCGATGTCGGCACGCGCTCGGCGCGCGTCCTGCTGCTGACCGATCTGAACAGCCGGATCCCGGTGCTGCTGGTGGGCGGGCAGGGCCGCGCGATCCTGGCCGGGACCAACGGACCGCGCCCGCGACTGGTGTTCTGGTCCGGCGCCGCGCCGCGCCCGGGCGAGCAGGTGGTCACGGCCGGCATCGCCGGCGGCATCCCGCCCGACCTGCCGATCGGCGTCGTGCGCTATACCGCCCATCACATCCCCGAAGTGGTGCCGTATGCCGATCTCGATCGGCTGGAAACCGTGCAGGTCGTCGCCGGCGGGCAACCGGGCGCGACTGCGCCCGCCGCCGCGGCGGTCGGGCCGGACTGAGGGTTTGCGAATGAATGCCCGAGAGCAGAAAAATCCGGGGAACACCCGCGCCATTCCGGCGGGCGTTCATGCGCAAGTTCGATTGATTTTCGCGCGCTGAGCGGTGCGGCGATGGTGGAACTCGGCTCCGCGCCAGGCATCCGCCCCCGCCCCAGCCTGTGGCGACGGCTGGACGGCATCGCGCGCGCCTGTTTTCCGGTGGTCTGCACCCTGGCGCTACTGATTCTGGCCAACGCGCCGTTCGGCTTCCCCGATCAGGCCGTGCTCGCCCCGGCGATCGCGGTGGTGGCGGTGTTCTTCTGGTCGGTGTTCCGCCCGGCGGCGATGCCGCCGCTGGCGGTGTTCGGAATCGGGCTGTTCCTGGATCTGCTGGGATGGTTGCCGCTGGGGGCGGGCGTATTGGTGCTGCTATCGGTGCATGCCCTGTGTCTGCGGCTGCGCCGGGGGGCGGCGGCGGCCGGATTTCTGACCCTCTGGCTTGCGTTTGTTCCGGTTGCGGCGGCGGCGGCGGCATTGCTGTGGGCGCTGGTCAGCCTGCTGGAGCTGCGGGTCATGCCGGCCGGCCCGGCGGCGTTCCAGGCCGGGCTGACCGCGGTGCTGTACCCCCTTCTGGCGATCCCGTTCGCGCACGCGAATCGCGAACTCGCCGCCCCGGAGCGCGCCTGAGATGCGCCGCGAATCGCGCCGTTCCGGCGTGTTCACGCGCCGCGCCGTGGCGGTGCTGGCGGGCCAGACCGCGGTCCTCGGTCTGCTGTCGGCGCGGCTGTATCAAGTGCAAGTGACGGACGGCGCGCGCTACGCCACGCTGGCGCGCCAGAACAGCGTCAGCCTGCGCATGATCGCCCCGGTCCGCGGCCGGATCCGCGACCGGACCGGCGTGGTGCTGGCCGACAACAAGCAGACCTGGCGCGCGCTGCTGATCGCCGAGCGCGCCGGGCCCGGGGCCATGGACGTGAACCGCACGCTCGATCGGTTCTCGGCCATCGTGCCGCTCGATCCGCGCGCGCGCGCCCGGATCCGCCGCGATCTGGCGCATAACCGGCGCTTCATTCCGGTCCTGGTCGCCGATTTCCTGACCTGGGAGCAGATGGCGCGGATCGAGGCCGACGCCCCGCGTCTGCCGGGCGTCGTGATCGATGTGGGCCAGAGCCGCGTCTATCCGCTCGGCCCCGATTTCGCCCATGTGGTCGGCTATGTCGCGCCGCCCACCCCGGACGATGTGGCGCGCGATCCGGCGCTGGCGCTGCCGGGGATGCGGGTCGGCCGCACCGGCGTGGAACGGTTCCGCGAGCGCGATCTGCGCGGCACCGCCGGCTCGGTGCAGCTGGAGGTGAACGCCTATGGCCGGGTGATCCGCGAGCTTGCCCGCGACGGCGGCGTGCCGGGCGATGACGTGACGCTGACATTGGATGCCAAGCTGCAACAGCTGGCGATGGCGCGCCTGGTCGGGCAG
>JAKAZJ010000349.1 GCA_021826565.1 Pseudomonadota bacterium
TCCGCTGTTCGTGCGGGTCGGCTTCTCAATGCGCCCGACCCCCAAGGCAATCGCACTTGTGCAGCCGCTGCGAGAACTGCTGGCCGCCTCGGAGGCATTGCGGACCTCGACTCTGCCTTTCGATCCAAAATCTTCGGTCAGAGAGTTCTCCATACTGGTCACCGAGGTTGGTATGATCCAACTGATACCGCCACTCATGAGGCATCTGGAAAAGCAGGGACATGGCTTGCGGCTCAGAGCCATTCCGCTCGATTCGCGGCAATTCGGAGCCCATCTCGAAAGCGGCGAAGCGGATCTCGCCTTTGGGGCGTTTCCCGCTGCTGCGGCGACGCTGCGGCGCCAGCACCTCTATTCCGACACCTACGTGAGCGTGGTGCGCAAAGCGCATCCGCGCATGCGCGAGCTGTCCAGTGTGGACGCCTTTCTACGCGAACGCCACATCCTGGTGACCTCGTCAAGCACCGGCCATGCCGTGCATCAGGCATTGGAGCAGATATTATCCACCGCGCTGGACCAGGGCCACGTGCAGGTTCGGGTACCCAGTTTTGTGATTGCGGCGTTCGTCGCAAACCGAACCGATTCCATCGCCACCATGCCGGCCAGATTGGCGGAATATCTGGTTGACGATCTGCAGCTGGCGATTTTCCCGACCCCGCTCACCCTGCCGCGCATCGAGATCAGCCAGTTCTGGCACGAGCGGGTCCATGCCGACCGTGGTCATCGCTGGCTTCGCGCAGCAATTCATCAACTGTTCGGCGTGTCGCGGGTGGGCGAAGCGTCTCAGACAGTGGCCAGCCCGGCGCCGCGACCAACCGTGCGGACAAAGCAATCCTGAGTGTCGGTCCGGCAGCAACCCCGGTCATCAGAATCGATTCGCGGTGGCTCGAACGCGTTGCACTGCCCTGATCCGATCCCTATCGACGTACGGAAGCAGCAATTGGCGACCCAGGTCTGATCCCCACCCGAGGCTAGGAGACCTGCCCTCTACCGCCCCATTCGCTGGATGATCGCGCGTAGCTGCAACTGATCGCCCTTGTAGTTCCCGGTCAGCGCATACATCACCAGATTGATCCCGAACCGATCCGCCAGTTCCCGCTGCTCCCCGCCCCCCGGCACCGTCGCGTAGGCGGTGCGCCCGTCGCGATCGATCGCCCAGGCCGCCGCCCAGTCCGCCGCGCCGATCACCACGGGGGACACATCGTCGCCGGCCCGCGCGTCCCGCCGCGTCACCCACACCGCCCCCCCCGCATAGCGCCCCGGATAGCGCCGCAGCAGGTAGAAGCTGCGCGCCAGCACGTGATGGATCGTCAGCCGGGTCAGGGGCGCCACCGCGATCCCGCTCAGCGCCCGCCGCAGCGCGGCCGGATCCGGCTGGCCGCCGTTGCCGGTTCCGGTATCCAGCACCACGATCCCTCCCCGCGCCATGAACCGCCGCAGCGCCGCCGCCGCCGCCGCGGACGGCGCCGGGGCATCCGCCAGCACCGGCCAGTACAGCAGCGGATACAAACTGAGATCGCTCGCCCCCGGCACCACCGGGTCGGGGGGACCCAGGAAGGCCGCGGTCCGCTCGCTCACCAGCGCCGACAGCCCGATCAGCCCCTGGCGTGAGATGCGGTCGATCCGCGCCGAACCGGTGACGACATAGGCCAGCCGGATCTGCAGCGCCGCCGTCGGCACCGCGGCCCGGGCCGGTATGCCGGCCGCCAGCCCGGCCACCAGCAGCGTCGTCAGCCACAGCAGCCCGCGCAGCCGCAGCGCGATCAGCAGATCCACCGCCAGTAGCGCCGCCCCGGCCGCCACCAGCCACCCCCCCAGCGCGAGTCCCGGGGCCAGCGCGCCGAACCCCAGGCCGGGGGCTCCGGGCGCGGCCTGCGGCAACCCTACGCCCCCCGCCAGCGGTCGGGCCCGCCGGTCCCCAGGTGGGCCATAGATCCCCGGCGGATCGGCCGGCGACGCCGCCGCCCGGGCCAGTGCCGCCGCCGTCAATCCGCGCGCCGCGGCGCCTGGCCGAACCAGCGCCCCCGACCCGTCCAGCACCCGCCAGGGCGCCAGCACCGCGCCGCGTGTTCCCGCCGCCGGCGGCCGGCCGGGCGTCAGCCGGGTCAGCCGCCGCAGCATCGCCACGAACAGCCCGGAAAGAGGCAGGTTGGACCACGCCGCGTTTGCGGTGACGTGGAACAGCACCACCCAGCCGCGCCCCTCCGGTCGTGCCGTCACCAGCGGCGTGCCATCGGTCAGGCTGGCCCAGGACTGCGCCGCCAGCCGCGCCGAAGGCCGTGCCAAGACCTGCCGGCGCACGGTCACATCCGCCGGCACAGCCAGCCCGGCGAAGGGCGACGTGGGGGGGAATCGCGCCAGATGCTCGGGCTGGCTCCACGACATCGCTCCGCCCAGCGCGCGGTCCCCGGCCAGGAGCCGCTCGGGCAGCAGCTTGTCGGTAGCGCCGGCGGCCAGCGCGGGGCCGGCGAAACGCAGCAGCACGCCACCGCGGCGGATCCAGGCCGTCAGTGCAGCGGTCTCGGCGCCGGCCGGGGCGGTATCGGCCAGCACGATCATCGTGGCATGGCTGTGCGCCAGGTGGGCGAGCGGGGCGGCGCGCACCGCCGCATACGGGGTCAGGGCGCGGGTGACGTAGTAGAGGGGCCCCAGGAACGGCCGCTCCGCCGCCGTCGGATTGTCAGTGGCCAGGCCGACCTGCGGCCGGCCGAAGCCCGCGTCCAGCGGCACCACCGTCCCCGCGGACGCGCCGACTGAAAGCACCAGGCGGCGGATCCGGTTGCGCGGCCCGGGTGGCAGGCGGAGCAGCGCCGACCCGATAGCGGCACCGGCGGGAATCGTCACCTCGCTCGCGGCCAAGGTGGCGCCGGCCGATGTCTCCGCCAGAATCGTGGCGCGTGTCGGTATGGGCCGCGCCGTGGTCGCCAGACGCAGCCGCAACCCGTCCGGGCGCGGCTCGGGGGGCAGCAACAGCAGCGGTGGCGTGGCCGGGCGCAGGGCACGCAGCGGACCGAGCGCGGCCAGCGCGCGCGCGAACGCCGCATAGCCCGGCCCGTCGGTGAGGCCGTCGGCCAGATAGATCGCGGCGCCCGGGCAGGAGGGCGCGCAGCTGGCCCGCAGTGCCACGAGATCCGCGGGGCGGTCGGGCGGCCAGGCTTGCGGGCGCAGAGCGGCGAGACGCGCGGCAAGCGCGGCGGCCGGCAGGGCAGGGGTGGGGCGCGGCGGGGCACCGGACGCATCGGCAGCGGTGGCGAGCAGTACCACCTTCCGCCCGGCGCGCGCCGCGCGTGCCAGCACCCCCGCCGCGGCCCGCTGCACCCGCGGCCAGGCCGGGGCCGCCGCCCAGCCATTATCGATCACGAGCAGCAGCGTGCCGCGCCCGGGCAATACCGCGCCGGGGCGCAGGATCGGCCCCGCCAGGCCCAGCACGATCAGCGCCGCGGCCAGCAGGCGCAGCGCCAACAACCAGGGCGGCGTGCGGGCCGGGGTTTCCTCGGCGGTCGCGATCCCGGCCAGCAGGGCGATCGCGGGGAAGCGCTGGCGGCGCGGCAGCGGCGGCGTGAGGCGCAGCAGCCACCACAGCGCGGCCAGCGCGGGCAGGGCGAGCAGCAGCGCGGGGGCGGCGAACAGCACGCGCCAATGTAGCACGCACCAGGCTGGCACGCGCCCGTGTCGCAGGACGCGGACGCCGCGCGCAGGGGCGGTGCCGACTTGTACTTCGATCGGCTGCGCTGCCCGTCCGCCGCTTGACCGGACCGGGGCC
>JAKAZJ010000350.1 GCA_021826565.1 Pseudomonadota bacterium
GGACGCGCTGACGGCCATGCGGGCGGCGCTGGCGGGGTGAACGGTCCGGGGCGCGGCCCACGGTCGCGCCGGCCCACGATAGGGGGCGATGTCGCCGGCGCGGCTTAAGCAAATGGCAGGAGTGGTGGGTGCGACAGGGTGTCGCGCGACACTGGAAGACGGCGTGCGTCACCCGGCGGAACGGGGCACCCCCCGAGGGGCGGTGATCTCCCCGCTGCTGGCGAACATCTACCTCCACTACGTTTACGATCTGTGGGCCGAGCGATGGCGGCGACGCCATGCGCGCGGCGCCATGATCGTGGTGCGATATGCCGACGACACGGTCGTGGGCTTTGCGCGCCGAACCGATGCCGAGCGGTTCCTGGCGGAGTTGCAGATCCGATTGGGGGAATTGGCCCTGGAACTGCACCCCGAGAAGACCCGGCTGATCGAGTTCGGCAGAAATGCCGCGTCCGATCGGGCGGTACGGGGGGAAGGCAAGCCGGAGACCTTCGACTTTCTGGGCGTCACCCATATCTGCGCGCAATCGCGCCGGGGCGGCTTCATGCTGGCCCGGCATACGCGACGCGACCGCAAGCGGATGAAGCTCCTGGAAATCACCGCGGCGCTGCGGCGACGCTGGCACCAGGACGTGGCCGAACAGGGACAGTGGCTGGCCGGAGTGATGCGCGGGTACTTCGCCTATCACGCCATACCGACCAACAACCGCGCCCTGCAGGCATTCCGCCACCACGTCATCATCCTCTGGCGGCGCGCCTTGCGCAGGCGCAGCCAGCGGGACCGGACGACGTGGGCCGACATGGACAGGCTGGCCGCGCGCTTCCTGCCCAAGCCCCGGATCACCCATCCCTGGCCCGCGCAAGGCTTCCGCGTCAAACACCCAAGGTGGGAGCCGTATGCGGGAATGCCGCACGTACGGTTCTGTGCGGGGGGCGCGCAGTGATGCGCGTCCCTACCGCGATGAATGCGCTCCTTCGCGTCGGTTATGCCCCGCACACAGCATCACCGACAGGCTCAGCGGTCCCTCCACAATCCGCTGTTCCGCGCCGCCGCCCGAGAACCCGCCTCGGCCTGTCCACAGGGCCGCCTCGATTGCCCACCTACGTATTGACCGGAGCAGCCGACACCGGCCTGCCCCCACTGCCCGGGCGCATCCCGACGCGGGTGCATTCATGCCTCGCACTCGGCCCCAGCCCACGCATGCACGCGGTAGTTGATCTGCATCAAAGCGCCGCAGCGTGGGGAGCGTAATCTTCTCAACGAACCTCGTCCGCCGGAAATGCATCGGCGCACGGGAAGGCCGATCCCTTCGTGGAGGCCCGCATGCCACCCGTGCCGCCCGAAGCCCAGACGCCTTCCCAGCCCGTGATCTCTCGTCGATCGCTGATCTCGGGCGCCGCCGCGACCGGGGGAGCCCTCGTCTCGATAAGCACGACCCCGCAAGCGAGCCATGCTGCAGAGTTCACTGCGCCGCCGGTTTTCGGCCCGGGCGCAGTGGCGATCGTGCTGAGGGTCAACGACGTTCGGCGTCCTCTTATGGTGGAGCCGCGCACCACCCTCGCTGAGGTCCTGCGCGGCCCGCTGCGATTGACCGGCACCAAGATCGCCTGTGACCGCGGTGCCTGTTCGGCCTGCACGGTCTGGCTGGACGGACACCCCGTCACCTCCTGCATGATCCTCGCTGTTGATGTCGGGTCGCGCGCCGTCACCACGATCGAGGGCTTGGCACGGGGCGACACGCTGCATCCGGTGCAGGAGGCTTTTATCGCCCATGACGCGGTGCAGTGCGGCTATTGCACGCCAGGCATGGTGATGAGCTGTGCCGCCCTGCTGGACCATGCGTCGCACCCCACGCCGGCCGAGGTGCGGCAGGCGATCAGCGGGCATCTCTGCCGCTGCGGCACCTACCCCCACGTGATCGCCGCCACCCTCGCCGCCGCCGCGACAGGAAGGGGCTGAGCATGAGCGATCCAGCCCCGCTCCATACCGAGACATTTCCGTTCGGCATCGTCGGCGTCGGAGTGGGCGGGATCGCGCGCCAGGTGCCGGCCGACGAACCGCCGCCGCTTGCCCTGAACGCCGCTCTCGCGGTGATCGGCAAGCCGGTTGCGCGCATTGATGCCCGCGCCAAGGTCACCGGTGCCGCCATCTTCACCGTGGACATCGCGCCGCGGGGGCTGCTCCATGCGGCCCTGCTGCGCGCGCCGCTGCCGCATGCACGGGTGCGCGCGATCGACACCGGGGCAGCGGCGCGACACCCCGGCGTGCACGCAGTGCTGGTGGTGGCGGGGGTCGGGGCGATCCTGCGCTATGTCGGCGAACCGGTCGCCGCGGTGGCGGCCACGACCCCGGCGGCGGCGGCCGAGGCGCTGCGCCTGATCCGGATCGACTACGCGCCGCTGCCGTTCGTGGTGGACCTCGACACCGCGCAGCAGGCGGACTCCCCGCCGGTCTATCCAGCCGGGCAACAACCGCCGCTGACCGGCGCCGAGATCTCCGTGGCCCACGACCTGCCCATGGCGGGCAACGTGCGCGGCCCGGCGCGGCAGGGCACCCGCGGCGATGTCGCGCGCGGGTTCGCCGAGGCCGCGGTGACCGTGGAGGGCACATATCGCACCCAGGTCCAGACACATTGCTGCATGGAGCCGCACGCAATCGTCGCCGACTGGCGGACCGACGGGCTGACGGTCTGGATGTCCACCCAGTTCACCGCCGGGGTGCGGCGGGAACTGGCGCGGGACTTCGGCCTCAAGCTCAGCCAGGTGCGGGTGAAGGTGGGCGCGATGGGGGGCGGCTTCGGCTCCAAATCCTCGCTTGCCCCCTACGGCCGTTTGGCCGTCGCGCTGTCGCGCCAGGCGGGCGCGCCGGTTCGGCTGGTGCATAGCCGCGCCGAGGAACAGCTCGACACCGGTAATCGCCCCGCGACCTGGCAGCGGCTGCGCCTCGGCGCGCGGCGAGACGGCACGCTGACCGCCATCGACCTGCTGGAATACGGCACCGCCGGTGTGGGCACGGGCGCCGGCGTCGGCAATTTCGCCGAGGCGCTCTACACCTGCCCCAATTTCGCGATCGCCCAGTATGACGTGTTCATCAACGCCGGCCGCGGCGCGGCGATGCGCGGTCCCGGCAACACGCCGGGCGCGTTCGCCATGGAGCAGGCGATCGACGCCCTTGCCGAGACGCTGGGCCTCGATCCGCTGGTTCTGCGCGACCGCATCGACCCGAGCCCGGTCCGGCGCGAGGAACGTCGCCGGGGCGCGGCGCGCATCGGCTGGGACCGCCGCCACCGACCCGGCGCCGACTCCGGCGCGGTCAAGCGCGGCATCGGCATGGCGCAGTCGCTTTGGGGCGCCAACGTGCAGACCAACGCCGCCTGCGAGGTGCGCCTGCTGCGCGACGGCTCGGTGGAGGTGCTGTCGAGCGTGCAGGATCTCGGCACCGGCGCGGCGACCATACTGGCGCAGGTGGTGGCGGAGGAATTCGCGCTGCGACCAGCCGACATTACCGTGCGCATCGGCGACACCGATTACCCCGCCGGGCCGCCGTCCTACGGCAGCCGTACCACCGCCTCGATCACCCCGCCCGCGCGTACCGCTGCCTGGCGGGTGAAGCGGGCCCTGTTCCGCGCGGTGGCGCCGGTGCTGGGAGTCGCCCCCGCGCTTCTGACGCTGCGCGACGGCTGGGTCGTGGTCGCCGCCGACCCTGCCCGCCGCTTGGCGTTCCGCGAGGCCGCCGGGCATCTGCATACTGACCA
>JAKAZJ010000351.1 GCA_021826565.1 Pseudomonadota bacterium
GCAACATCCCGCCGCTGGTGGCGCGCGTGCCGTTCCTGGCCGAAGCCTCGATCGGCCACGAGCTCACCGCGGATGCGCTGGAACGCGGGTTCGCGGCGACGGTCGCCGCCTATGCGGCGGCGCTGGGTGGCTGAGCGGCGGTCGCGGGCAAGGTGATGCTGTCGGGCAGGCTGCGAGCGCCCGCCCGCGCGTCGATGCCGAGGTGTCGGTAAGTCTCCGCCGTCAGGCGGTCTTCGTAGCCGGTGCCGAACGCGGTCTCGTTGATTGCGTTGCGCAGATCGCGCTGGATTTCGTCGAACCAGGCAAGAAACCGCGTGAGCAGGCTTGCCGCGTCGGCGGGCTCGGCCGGCACGCGGAACTGGCTACGCCCCATCAGGATGGCGCGTATGATCGTCTCGGCGACCGCGCTGTCCAGGGTGGCACGGAACAAGGCCCTGTCCCGGTCTCCGGTTACCACCACCGTGGTCCGCGCCAGAAACGGTGTCGTGGCGATGTGGCGAACAGCCCCGGACGGCAGCGTTATCATTTCGGTCGCCGTGTCCGGTAGCATGAATGTGTCGGGATATTGGTGCGCTTCGATCCGCTGGCGGACCCGGGCGGCCAGGGTCCTGGCCACGTTGGTGATATTCTCGCTCCTGCGCTTCTGGCTGATGCGCGCCTTGTCGTGGGCGACCCTCACACGCGCGGCACAAGCCTGCGCCAGGTCCCGATAGAGGACCTCGCTGCTGACCCTCCCACCAGCCTTGTCCAGCAGCCAGCGGTCCAGCGCGGCCAGTGCCGGTCCCGGACGCAACGCAGACAGCCAATCGACCGGCGCTTCGCCGGCCCAGACCGCCTGCGCGAGCCGGATCAGTTCGGCCCGCTCCGCGCGTGAGAGGGTTCGGGGGTCCGGCACCGGATACTCGCGAAGGCGTGTCGTCGTCGCTTCCAGCGCGCCCGCTCCCATGCTCGCCGACCCGTTGATCTCGAAGGCGAACGCGAACACCGTTGACGTCACCACCGCGGCAAGCAATTGGTTGCTCATTCCCTCGCGCGGCAACAGAAGATTGCAACGCTGATCGACCGCCATGGGAAGTGGGAACAAGAACGGCGCAAAGACCCCGTTGACCGCTTTGCGCAGCCAGACCTCGCCGGGGTGGGGCATCGCCTTCGGCGCGTACCACAGCCCCCCACCCTGCGCGCCAAGCGCCTGTTCGATCGTCAGCACCTTGCCCGACTGCTTCTTGCGGTTGGCGGCAAGCGTCGCCATGGAACGGATGTATCTCAGCGCGCCGGTGCCGCGCAGATCGCCCTCCGACTTCCGGCACTCGAACAACCAGTTGGCGGGTTCGGTCTGCTGCCAGTACACATTCGGAACCAGTTCCCGGAACAGCAGGATCGGGCGCAGGTACTCGGGCTCTATGCGATATGTGTCGATGGTAGCCCGATTGAGATAGAAGAAGTTGTTCTGCAATGACTTGTAGCCAAGCGACACCCGCGCCAGCGCGCTCAATGGAACCACGTCCATCATGCCACCTCGCCGAACAATTGATAGTACGAAAGTGGCGCGCGCATATATTTCGACCAGTTGCGCGGTGTCGTGGCGCCGGACAGAACTGCGCGTTCGACCTGGGCCGGCACCACCTTGACACGATACTGGTCATTCTCGACTGACTCACGATGACTGACCAGGTCGTCGGCCAACTCGGTGAGTTGCCGCCAGCGGTCCGGACCATGGGCTACCAGCTCCGCGAGGCGCTTTCGTAGGGTCACAAAGCGCAACATCCCGTCAGCGGGGGTCGTTATATCAGCGCGCTCCGCCACCAGAAGGACCGTGTTGATATCAACCTGCGGGAAGAACGCCTCCGCCTCCGAGCCGACAATCGCCACCAGACGCAGCTCATCCAGCAGTAGCCGCTGCAAGGCGGCTGCGTAATCCGCGTTGAGCCAGCTCGCCGGAGTCACAAATCCTAACCTGCCGCCCGGAGGCAGGAACCGCATCGCATGATAGATGAAGAACGCAAACAGATCGGTCTTGGCCCCGGCTCGGATGCCGACCCGGGCCGCCGCGGCGAACAACTCATCGCGGTACTTCTGGTCAAGATCATCCTGGTTCTGCGATCGGAGATAGGGTGGATTGCCGACGATGCAATCGAAGCGCGGGATCGGGATCGCCACCTTCGCGGCGCCGCCCGGGGCGGGGCGGGAAGGAGGAAACGCCACTTCCTGTCCCGGCTCGCGGCTGAAGAAGTTCCCGGGGACAATGCGGGGGAAATTGTCGAACTCCGCCATATCCTGCCGGAACAAATTGATCGCCGCGAGCTCGGTGGCAAACGGACTGAGATCGAATCCCCAGATCGCCGATAGCAGTTCCCGGTGGGTCAGGCCGGAACGCCAAGCGAGGCAATCATAGGCGCTCATCAGAAACGTGCCGCTGCCGCAGCCCGGGTCGAGTATCAACCCGCGCTTCTCGTGCACCGTCATCGCGACCAGGAAGTCGGCCACCGGGCGGGGGGTATAGAATTGGCCCAGCAGGATCTGCTCGTCGTGAGGTATCAGGCGCTCGAACACCGCGCCCAGCACGTCGTCGGTCAGCGAGGCCCAGTCATAGGTTGCGAGATGCGCAATCATCGAGCGGATCAGCGATTGCCCATCTGCCGGGATCGGGATCAGCTGGTCGATCGGGTCGGGCCGGAACAGGGCTTCGTAGTCGAAACGGCGCACATCGTTCCAGAACGGGTAAAGCGCGTCCGGCAAAACGGCATCCCGCTCGATCCGCAGCGGCGGTAGGCTCGGCTGCTTTCGGCGCAAGGCGAAATAGAACAGAATCTGCCCGATCAGGCGATATCCAAGCTGCCCCGCGATGGCGAATTCGATGTCCTCGACGAAGCCCTTGAAACCTTGTTCGGCGGCAATGGAGTTGACCTGCCGGCGCAGTCGGGCGTTCGCGCGGGTTGCCAGCGTGAGGCCGCGGTAGACGATATCCCGCAACTGGCCGATGCCGTCGCCGAGCCTGGTCACAAACAGCTCGGCATCAATGATCGGGCCCGCCTCCATGCCGGCGACGGAATCGGCCCATGCGGCATCCAGAATCTCGATCGCCCGCGTGCCAAGGACGCCCTCGGCCGCAGGTGACAGCCAGTCCTCGACCCGACGAATGAGCGTCTCCGGTGGCCAGCGGCGTATCGCCTGGGCGGGGGTCACGCTGGCACCGGGCGGCGGGGTCGAGTACAGCTCCGCCTCGCGCATGTTCCAGATAGCGAAATAGGGCGCGCGCCAGAACTGCGCCTTCTCGGCGGCGTCGGCGAACAGAACTGGGTCGTTCAGCGGGGTGCTGACGGTCTTGAGTTCGATCGCCAAAAACGCCGACGTCGTGGCACGATTCCGCCAGACCACGATATCGCTCCGCTTGCCTGACGATCGCCGAGGCTTCTCCTGGGTGGCCCGATCAAGCCGGAGTCCGGGCCGACGGCGGATCTCCCGATTCAGCCACTCCAGCACACTGCCCTGGAATTCCTGCTCGCTGGTTTCGCGTCGGCTGCGTGGCATCCTGCACCGATGAGCTTGGGCGGCGTCATTCGTCCATTTCGTGGCGCTTGCCAAGAAGCCCCGCTACCCCCGCGCCACCATCGCCGCCAGCACGTCCCCCACCTCCGCCGTTCCCGCCTGCCCGCCCATGTCGCGGGTCCGCGGCCCCCCCTCCCGCAGCAGGGTCTCGATCGCCGCCACGATCGCCGCCCCCGCCGCCGTCTCCCCCAGATGCTCCAG
>JAKAZJ010000352.1 GCA_021826565.1 Pseudomonadota bacterium
TCGGCGCCGGGCACCACCTGGGGAGGCGTGAGGCCAAGCAGACGCGCGGCCCCGGCCACCACGCGCGAATCGAGCAGGATCAGCGCGGCGCCCCGATACAACGCGACCAAACCTGGATCGCGCGCCAGACGAACCAGATGATCGGCGTTCGGGGTGACCACATAGCCGAAGCCGCCGGCCGGGCGGGCCAGCAGCCAGTCGCGCGCCCGCGCCAGGTCCAGCGTTGCGAAATCGAGCCCCAGGAACTGCGTCCGTGGCGGCGGCTCGTGCTCGTCCGGCGCGGCGCTCACCAGCCGAGACCGCAGCGCAACAGGGACACGCTGCGCGTGATCCGCCGTCCGCCGGGAAGCAGCGCGGAGGCGGTTCCTTGCAGGACCGTCACCGTTTCGGTCGCGGTCACGCGCAGCCAGCGGTTCAACCGCCAGCGCGCGGCCAGACCCGCATCGGCGCCGTCTTCGCGCGCGCCATCGGTGAACACGGCATGTTGGGCGCCGAGGGCGAGTGACAGGATCAGGTTGCGGCGCAGTTCGCGGTCCAGCGCCAGGGACCCGGCGGTCTCGGTGTAGCCGGCCACGCCCTCCTGGGCCGCGTCCTCCATCCGCCGCCATGCTGTGGCGGTCATGGTGGTGAGGCCGTCGGGCTGCCAGATCGCCTGGGCTTCCACGATCGGCGCGGCGCGGGCGCCGTAGCCGGCGAAGCGGCGCTGTTCCCAGCCTGCCAGCAGGCGCACACGCAACAGCGGATCGGCGGCGTCCTCGATCCCGGCCAGAACCGCGACGGCGTTGGAATCGTGGCTCGGGGTGGCCGCGGCGGGCGCGGTGTAGTGCGTGGCGGTATCGCGCACCGTCAGCACCAGGTCGCTGCCCGGATCCAGCCGGTAGCGCGCGGTCAGCATTGCCCGGCCGACAGCACGGTCCCGATAGGCCTGCGGGATACCGATGCCGTCCAGGACCGCGGTGGCATAGCGCCACGAGGCCAGCTCCACGGCCGGGGTCAGGGAGACGATCCGATCGCTCCAGCGCAGCGCGACGCGGGCGGCGTCCAGCCGGTACGCCAGGGGCCGGTCGGTAGGTAGCGCACCGATCGTGCTGCCCTCCTCATGCAGCGCATGGCTGACCGCGGCCAGGCTCAGGCGCGTCCGCCCGAACCCCAGACGCAGCCCGGCGCCGGCGGTCCAGTCGGTGCGGTCCAGGGCGGGGGCCGAGGCGAAGCGGTGATCCTCGGCGCCAAGCCGAACCCCCAACCGATCTCGCCCCCAACCGGCGCCGAGCGCCAAGGACGGCGCGATCAGGCTCTCCGCGCTGCCGGCCTGGCCGGGCAGGCCGGCCGGATCGGTGTCGTAGCCGGTGCCAAGGGTCAGGCCGGGGCGCGCTTCCAGAACGCCGAGCCGGACCGGAAGCGGATCGTAGTCCGGCCGGGCGCGTGAGAGCACCGTCACCCCTGGGGCCTGGCCGGGGGAACGGATATCGGGGGGGAACAGAGTGGCGAAGCTGGCCGGGTCGGGGACCTGAGCGCGGGCCGACGCGGCTACGGCGAGCAGGGCGGCAAAGACGCACCAGCCCACGGCTCCCCTCCCCGCGCGCGCGGCGCTGCGGATGGGGGATCGCATGGGGGGACGGGTGGGGCGGATCATCCGCCCCAACAAAGCGCGTCGGGGTTAACGGATTATGGTATGCGGCAACGAATCATCGCCGCGCCCCGGCCCGATCTTGCGCCGCCGGCCGATCCCGTTCATATCGCGCCCCGTCGGAACGCAACGCCAGGGATCCCCATGACCTACGTGGTCACCGAAAACTGCATCAAGTGCAAGTACATGGACTGCATCGAGGTGTGCCCGGTCGATTGCTTCTATGTCGGCGAAAACATGCTGGTGATCCACCCGGACGAATGCATCGATTGCGGCGTGTGCGAGCCGGAATGCCCGGCCGAGGCGATCGTGCCGGACAGTGACGACAAAGCCGCTTCCTGGGTGGAGCAGAACCGCAGCTACGCCAAGCTGTGGCCCAACATCACGCGCAAGGGCGAGCCGCCGGCGGACGCGGATGAGTGGAAGGACAAGCCGGGCAAAGCCGCGCTGTTCTCGGCCGATCCAGGAACGCCCTGAGCGGACCGTAGCCCGGCGGGTTCGGCCCCGCACCGTCTTGGCGTGCGCGGCGATCACTGTTTTCCGCACGCGAACGGGTTGCTAGCCCTGCGCGCCGGGGCAGCGGCGCGTTGATCCAGGTCAAAGCGCGGACGGCGTCCCGGCGCCAGTCTGCGCGCCATGACACCGGCCGACCTCCTTGCCCGCTACGACCGGCGCATCCCGCGCTACACCAGCTATCCCACGGCGCCGCAGTTCACGCCGGCCGTGGCGGGCCCGCAGTACCGGGCGTGGCTGGCCGCCCTGCCCGGCGATACCGCCCTGTCGCTGTACCTGCACATCCCGTTCTGCGCGGAACTATGCTGGTTCTGCGGCTGCCACACCACCGCCACGCATCGCGCGGCGCCGCTGGAAACCTACGCGCGCACGCTGCTGGACGAGATCGATCTGATCGCCGACGCGATCGGCCGGAAAACTGGGGTCAGCCATATCCACTGGGGCGGCGGCACGCCCACCGCCCTGCCGCCGGTCTGGATGCAGGCGATCGCCGCGCGGCTCACCACCCGCTTCGCGCTGCGCGCCGACGCCGAGATCGCGGTCGAGATCGATCCGCGCACCCTGACCGACGCCGCGGTGGAAACGCTGGCCGCGATCGGGGTGACGCGCGCGAGCCTCGGCGTGCAGGATTTCGACGAACGGGTGCAGGCCGCCGTCAACCGCCACCAATCCTATGCGGTCACCGAAAGCGCCGCGCAGCGGCTGCGCGCGCGCGGGATCGACGCGATCAACCTCGACTTGATCTATGGCCTGCCGTTTCAGACCGAGGCATCGGTGCACCGGACTGTCACTCAGGCATTGCGCCTGGCCCCGGCGCGCGTCGCGGTATTTGGCTATGCCCATGTGCCATGGCTGAAGCGCCACCAGACCCTGCTGCCGGAGGACGCGCTGCCGGGCCCGGAGGCGCGGTTTGCGCAGCGCGCGACCGCCGAGGCGGCGATTCTGGACGCGGGCTACGTCGCGGTCGGCCTGGATCACTACGCCCTGCCCGGCGATGCCCTGGCACGCGCGGCTGCGGCCGGGACGGTGCGGCGCAATTTCCAGGGCTACACCACCGATACAGCGCCGGTGCTGCTGGGTCTCGGCGCGTCCTCGATCGGCGCCCTGCCGGACGGGTATGTGCAGAACCACACGAAGGTGCCGACCTGGCGCGATGCGGTGCGGGCCGGGCAGTTGCCGGTCGCGCGCGGGGTGGCGCTGTCGGCCGAAGACCGGCTGCGGCGCGCCGTGATCGAGACCATCATGTGCCACGGTCAGGCCGATCTGCCGGCGATCGCCGCGCGCCACAACATGGCGCCTGACACGCTGGCCGCCGCCGCCCCGGCACTTGCGCGCCAGCAAGCGGACGGGCTGATCGCCTGGAACGGCCGAGCCCTGGCCGTCACTCCGCGGGGCCGGCCGTTCACGCGCGCGGTCGCCGCGTGTTTCGATGCCTATCTCTCGCCCGTGGCCACGCGCCATGCGGCAACGGTGTAGCGCGAGGAGGAGCCGATGCACGACCTTGCCGCAGGCGCGCATATCCGCCGCGCACTGCTGAACGCCCGCTGCGTCGCCGCACCGTTTCGACATTGGCAGCCATGCGAGGTGCTGCCGCCCAGCTTATGGC
>JAKAZJ010000353.1 GCA_021826565.1 Pseudomonadota bacterium
CGCGCTGCGCGGCGGACAGATCGTGGGCGAGCACACGCTGATCTTCGCGGCCGGCACCGAACAGATCGCGCTGACCCATCGCGCGTTCGACCGCCGCGCCTTCGCCGCCGGCGCGGTGCGCGCCGCACTCTGGGTCGCCGGGAAGCCGGCGCGGCTTTACGACATGGCGGACGTGCTGGGGATGCGGTAGCTCAACCGCCCGGCTTCAGCCGCAGCAGCCGCTCGGCATTGCCGTGCGCGATCCGTGCCCGATCCGGTTCCGTTACCGGAAGCGCGTCCAGGAATTTCCGCCCCGCCGCGTTCGGCGCGAACGGGTAATCGACCGAGAACAGGATGCGGTCGATCCCGAAGGTCTGCACCGCGGCCTGGAACGGCGGCAGGGTGAAGAAGCCGCTGGTGGTGATCCAGACCTGGTCCAGCAGCGTCTCGGTCACCCCGCGTTGCAGGTATTTCTTCGCCTCGGCTGCCAGGGTCTGCTCGCAGCGGGCCAGCATGAACGGGATCGCCTCGCCCATATGGCCGATCACGATCTGCAGCTTCGGGTGCCGGTCCAGCGCGCCGCTCAGGATCAGGCGCAGCACCTGCACCGCCGTCTCGATGTGCCAGCCCCAGGCGGCCGTCGCCATGGTGTAGCTCATCTGCCCCGGCAGGCCGTCGTAATAGGCGGCGCGGACGGTCGGTTCGGAAATCCCCGGATGCAGGTAGAGCGGCACATCCAGGGCGCTCGCGCGGGCCAGGATGGGATCGAAGCGCGGATCGTCCAGCGCTTTGCCCTCGGTGAAGCCATGGATCATGGCGCCGAGGAAGCCATGCGCGCGCACGCAGCGTTCCAACTCGTCCGCCGCCGCCGCCGGGTCCAGCATGGGCAGATGGGCAAACCCCGCCAGCCGTCCGGGATGGGCGGCCACGCCCGCGGCCAGCGCGTCGTTATAGGCGCGCGCCAGCGCCAGCCCGTCGGGGCCGGCTACCAGCTCGGCGCCGGGCGCCGAGGCCGACAGGATCTGCAGATCGATCCCCGCCGCGTCCAGATCGGCGATGCGGGCGGCGCCGAGATCGGCCAGTTCACCGCGCTTCGTGACCTGGCTCCAGACCACACCTGGCGGCGGGAAGCCGCGGCGGGTGATGGCGGCGGGGTCGATCCGCGCCACCAGGTCGGGGACGGTAAAATGTTCTTCGAGCGCTATGACGCGCATGGCGTGGCCTCCCGGCATTCGGTTGCCGCGGTTGTCGCGCGCGGCGTAAGCTGGGGCAAGGGCGCGGCTACACGCCGCGCCAGACCGGCGCGCGCTTGGTCAGGAATGCATCCATTCCCTCACGGAAATCCTGGCTCATGTAGCACATCACGATCAGGTCTTTGTCCTGGCCCTCCGGCAGGCGCGGGCGCAGCCGGCGCAGTGCCTCCTTGGTGGCGGCCAGCGTCAGCGGCGCGTGGCCGGCGATCAACCGCGCCAGCGCTTCGGCCCGGGCCAGCAGCGCGGCGGGGTCGTCCAGGAGTTCTGAAACCAGGCCGATGGAGTTTGCCTCCTCGGCCTCGATCAGACGGGCGGTGAAGATGATCTCGGTCACGAGCGCCGGGCCGATCAGCGCGGTCAGCCGCGCGTAATTCGACATCGACAGGCAGTTACCCAGGGTGCGCGCGACCGGGAAGCCGAAGCGCGCGCCGCGCGCGGCGATGCGGATGTCGCAGGCCGCGGCAATCCCCGCGCCGCCGCCGGTGCAGGCGCCGGCGATCGCGGCGATGGTGGGCTTGGGGCAGCGCTCCAGCGCGTCCAGCACGCGGTCCAGGCGGGCTTCGTAGGCCAGCGCATCCTCGGGGGTGGCGAAGGCGCGGAATTGCGAGATGTCGGTGCCGGCGGCGAAGGCCTTTTCGCCCGCCCCGGTCAGGACCAGGGCGCGGATGGCGGCGTCGGTGGCGGCGCTGTTACAAATCTCGGCCAGGCCTTCGTACATCGCGAAGGTCAGCGCGTTGCGCGCCTGCGGGCGGTTGAAGGTGATCCAGCCGATGCCGTCGCGGACATCATACAGCAGATCGGGGTCGGGCATGGCGTGTCTCCTTGGTTGGCGCCGTGGTAGGCGATGCCACGCTTGCCGCCAACCCGCCGCCCGGTATGCTGCGCCCGCTGCATCACGAGGGATCACGCATGTCCGACAATCTGGCGACCGCCACCCTGGGCGGCGGCTGTTTCTGGTGCCAGGAGGCCGTGTTCAAGGATCTGCGCGGCGTTGCCGCCGTGAAATCGGGCTACGCCGGCGGCAGCGTGGACCACCCGACCTACAAGCAGGTCTGCTCGGGCGGCACCGGGCATGCCGAGGTGGTGCAGGTCCGCTTCGATCCGTCCGAAATCAGCTACGCTGATCTGCTGCGCGTGTTCTTCGCCACCCATGATCCCACCACCAAGGATCGCCAGGGCCATGACGTGGGCACGCAGTATCGCAGCATCATCCTGGCCCACGATGCCGCCCAGGAAGCGACCGCCCGCGCGGTGATGGCCGAAATCGCTCCGGTCTGGTCCGCGCCGCTGGTCACGCAGCTGGTCCCGTTCAAGACGTTCTGGCCGGCCGAGGACGAACACGACGATTATTTCGCCCGCAACCCCTGGACCGGCTATTGCCAGGCGGTGGTCGGCCCGAAGGTTTCCAAGTTCCGCAAGAGCTTCGCGGACCGCCTGAAGCGCCCGGTGGCGTGATGCCGATCAACCCCGCCGATGGCCCGATCCTGGGCACGCTCTATGGCTCCGACGCGATGCGCGCCGTGTTCGACGAGACCGCGTATTTCCAGCGCATGCTCGACGTGGAAGCCGCGCTGGCGCGCGTGCAGGCGCGGCTGGGGCTGATCCCGGCCGAGGCCGCCGCGCGCATCGGCGAAGTGGCGCGGTTCGAGTTGCTGAACCCGGCGGCGCTGGCCGCCAGCGCGCGCAACGTGGGCTATCCGGTCCTGGGGCTGGTGGCGGAATTGTCGCGCGTGGCCGGCACACATGGCGGCTGGACGCATTGGGGCGCGACCACCCAGGACATCATGGACACCGCAACGGTGTTGCAGGTACGCGACGGGCTGGCGCTGATCGGCGCGGAGGTCACCGCATTGCGCGACGCGCTGCTGGCGCAGGCGGCGCGGCACCGCGACACGGTGATGGCCGGACGGACCCATCTGCAACAGGCGCTACCGACCACGCTGGGGCTGAAATGCGCGACCTGGGCGCAGCCATTCATCGCGCATGGGGAACGTCTGGCGCAACTGCGGGCGCGGGTGGAACGGGTCAGCTTCGGCGGCGCGGCGGGGACATTGGCCTCGCTCGGCACGCAGGGCGTGGCGGTGATGGAGGGACTGGCGGCGGAACTAGGACTGGCCGCGCCGGCGGCACCCTGGCATGTCTGCCGCGACGGGCTGGCCGAGGCGCTGTGCGTGCTGGGACTGATCGGCGGCAGCCTGGCGAAATTCGCCACCGACATCATCCTGCTCGCGCAGACCGAAGTGGGCGAGGTTGCGGAACCCTATGTGGCCGGGCGCGGCGCGTCCTCCACCATGCCGCAGAAGCGCAATCCGATCAGCAGCGAATATATCCACGCCGCCGCCCGCGGCGTACAGGCGCTGGTGCCGCTGATGCTGGGCGCGATGGCGCAGGACCACGAGCGCGGCACCGGACCGTGGCAGGCCGAGGCATTGGCAATCCCGCAGGGCTTCGTGCTGACCCATGGTGCACTGATCCACGCCCGCACCATCGCCGAGGGGCTGGTGGTGGA
>JAKAZJ010000354.1 GCA_021826565.1 Pseudomonadota bacterium
ACGGTGCATGAATTCGCCCGCTTCCTGCAGATCGGGCCGGCGGCGCTGCGCGCGGAGGAGGCGAAGGAAGGGGCGGATTCCCCGTCCGGTTAGGGGATTGGTAACGGTTTCGCGGCACTCTGTGTGCGCCGGCGGCCAGTGGGCCGGGCAGCCCGCGGCAAAACGCCGCACCAGCACAGGAATCGCGTTCGCATGAGTTCGATCAGCGCCATCTCCGGCGGCATCGCCCCGCAGCTCCCCTCCCTCGCCAAGCCGAAATCCGGCAAAGCGGACGGAGACGGGGATCATGGTGTGGAACCGGCCGCCAAATCCGCGTCTGCGGCCCCGGCCCCGTCATCCGGCGGCGCGGTGAGGCTGACCGCCTGAACGGCGGCGAGTGCGCGGTGACGCATGGTCGCACCGCGTTCACGCTTGTCCGCGATCGGATCCTAGACGCCGTAGCGGGCGATCACGTCGCGCCAGGACGCGAGGTCCTCAGGCCCGGCGATCGGCCGGGTTACGCCCGTGTTTGCCATCACCGGAACCAGGACCCGACCCACGCCCGCGGCGGCAAGTTCCGGGATGCGGGTCAGGTCTTCCGGCACGCTGACGGTGATCTCGATCTCGGCCGGATCGCGGTTGGCTTCGGCCGCGCCGGCGCGCAAGGCGGCGAGCAGTTCGGGCGGCGCGCCGCGGGCGGGGAAGAAACCCTGCGCCATGCGTCCGGCGCGGCGGGCGGCGGCGTCGGAATGGCCGCCGATGACGATCGGTACCGTGCCGTGGGTGGGTTTGGGGCGCATATAAGCGGCTTCGAAGCGCACGAACTGGCCGGCGTAGCTCGGGGTTTCCTGTTCCCACAAAGCGCGCATCGCGGCGATGTATTCCTCGGTGCGCTTGCCGCGTTGCGCGAAGGGAACGCCGAGGGCGTCGAACTCCTCGCGCAGCCAGCCGACGCCGATGCCCAGGATCACCCGCCCGCCGGATAGGTGATCGAGCGTCGCCACCTGCTTGGCGCAGAGCACCGGGTTGTGCTCGGGCAGGATCAGGATGCCGGTGGCGAGCTTGATGCGCGTGGTGGCGGCGGCGACATAGGCCATCCAGATCAGCGGGTCGGGGATGGAGAAAGCGGGCTCGCGCCCGGGCATCCGACCGTTGGGGGAATACGGGTAGGCGGATTGGTAATCGCGCGGGATCACGACATGTTCGACGGTCCAGGCGGATTCAAAGCCGGCTTCCTCGGCGGCCTGCAGCAGGGCGATGGCCTTCGCGGGATCGGTGTAGGGGCCGGTGTTGCAGTAGCGCAGGCCGAATTTCATCGCCGAGGGTGCTCCGGGCAGGACGGGTCCGCCACTGTCAACCGGTTCGGTGCCGTCCGCAAACCTGGGCCGGTCGCTCGGCGATGCCGCTACCGCGCGACCGTCACCCGCACCGGGATCCGCCACGGTTCCGGCCCGCCCATCCACACCGCGAACCGATCCGCGCCCGCGAACCCGGGGGCCGGCTTGTAGGCGATCCGCATCTGTTGGCCGACCGAACCCACCACAACCTGGCCATGCGCCGGCGGGCGCGCCACCGACAGCGGCGCGATCACCGGGATCTGGCCACGCACCGCGAAGGTGAACCGGATCGCGCACCATCCGCCGTCATTGGCGGTCCGGATCCGCCCATGCGGCATCAGGACGGTGTCGAACGTGGGATCCGGTCCGCCGGGGAACCGCCCGAAAACCGGCAGGCTGGCCGTGCAGGGCCGTGCCGGGGTCAGGGTGGTGAGCAGGGCCGCGTTCTGTGCGACCGGTGCGGCGCATCCGCCGAGCGCCAACAGGGCGCCAAGCGCAGGCAGGCCGAGGCGGGTACCGCGCATGGGTTCACTCCCCTTGATTGCGTCCGGTGCCGTTCATCTGGGTGCCCGCGGCGCCGGCGCAACCCCGCTCTCTCGCCCGCCGCGCCTGGCCCGGCTATGCTGGCCCGGACGCCACGCCAAGGATCTTCGCCCATGCCCGTCTATCGCTCTCGGACCACCACCCACGGCCGCACCATGGCGGGCGCACGCGCCCTGTGGCGCGCCACCGGCATGACCGACGGCGATTTCGGCAAGCCGATCATCGCCATCGCCAATTCCTTCACCCAGTTCGTGCCCGGGCACGTCCATCTGAAGGATCTGGGCCAGTTGGTCGCGGCGGAAATCGCCAAGGCCGGCGGCGTGGGGCGCGAGTTCAATACCATCGCGGTCGATGACGGCATCGCCATGGGCCATGACGGGATGCTGTATTCGCTGCCCTCGCGCGAGCTGATCGCGGATGCGGTGGAATACATGGTCAACGCGCATTGCGCGGACGCGCTGGTGTGCATTTCCAACTGCGACAAGATCACGCCGGGAATGCTGATGGCGGCGATGCGGCTGAATATCCCGACCGTGTTCGTCTCCGGCGGGCCGATGGAGGCCGGCAAGGTCGTCTCGGGCGGCAGTAAGAAATCGGTCGATCTGATCACCGCCATGGTGGTTGCCGCCGATCCTTCCGCCTCCGAGGCCGAGACCGAAGTGATGGAACGTTCCGCCTGCCCCACCTGCGGCTCGTGCTCGGGGATGTTCACCGCCAATTCGATGAACTGCCTGACCGAGGCTTTGGGGCTGGCGTTGCCCGGCAACGGCACCGTGGTCGCCACCCATGCCGACCGGCGCAAGCTGTTCGTGGAAGCGGGCTGGACCATCGTCGATCTCGCACGGCGCTACTACGAGCAGGACGATGCCTCGGTGCTGCCGCGCAACATCGCCTCGTTGAAGGCGTTCGAGAACGCGATGTCGCTGGATATCGCGATGGGCGGCTCCACCAATACGGTCCTGCATCTGCTGGCGGCGGCGCAGGAAGGGGAGGTGCCGTTCGCCATGGCCGATATCGACCGCTTGTCGCGGCGAGTGCCGAATCTGTGCAAGGTCTCGCCCTCGGTCGCGGATGTCCATGTCGAGGACGTCCATCGTGCCGGCGGGATCATGGGGATTCTGGGCGAGCTGGATCGCGGCGGCCTGATCCATACCGACGTATCCACCGTGCACAGCCCGACGCTGGCCCGCGCGCTGGACCGGCACGACGTGATGCGCGCGCCCGCGGGCGGTGCCGTGGCGGAGTTCTTCCGCGCCGGTCCGGGCGGGGTGCGCACCACCGAGGCGTTCAGCCAGGCGGTGCGCTACGACAGCCTGGACACCGACCGCGAACGCGGCGTGGTGCGCGATGTGGCGCACGCCTTCAGCAAGGACGGTGGGTTGGCGGTGTTGTACGGCAATATCGCAACCGATGGGGCGATCGTGAAGACGGCCGGGGTGGATGCCTCGGTGCTGGTGTTCGCCGGGCCGGCGCGCGTGTTCGAGAGCCAGGACGATGCGGTGGCGGGGATTCTGGGCGATCGGGTCAAGCCGGGCGAGGTGGTGGTGATCCGCTATGAGGGACCGAAAGGCGGGCCTGGGATGCAGGAGATGCTGTATCCCACGTCGTATCTGAAATCGAAGGGGCTCGGGAAAGCCTGCGCGCTGATCACCGACGGGCGGTTCTCCGGCGGCACGTCGGGGCTGTCGATCGGGCATATCTCGCCCGAGGCGGCGGAGGGCGGGGATATCGCGCTGGTGGCGGACGGCGACCGGATCGAGATCGATATTCCGAACCGGGCGCTGCGGCTGGCGGTGCCGGAGGCGGAGCTGGAGGCGCGGCGGGCGGCGATGCGGGCGAAGGGGGCGGCGGGGTACCGGCCGGCGTCCCAGAACC